>NZ_JACJPU010000080.1:0-11522 GCF_014696235.1 Sphaerospermopsis sp. FACHB-1194
AATTAAACAATAACATCCTGTAAATCCTCTAATCCTGGTTATCCTGATTCAGACAAAAAGATAGAAAATCAAACCATTAATTAAACAATAACATCCCGTACATCCTCTAATCCTGGTTATCCTGATTCAGACAAAAAGATAGAAAATCAAACCATTAATTAAACAATAACATCCCGTACATCCTCTAATCCTGGTTATCCTGATTCAGACAAAAAGATAGAAAATCAAACCATTAATTAAACAATAACATCCCGTACATCCTCTAATCCTGGTTATCCTGATTCAGACAAAAAGATAGAAAATCAAACCATTAATTAAACAATAACATCCTGTACATCCTCTAATCCTGGTTATCCTGATTCAGACAAAAAGACAGAAAATCAAACCATTAATTAAACAATAACATCCTGTACATCCTCTAATCCTGGTTATCCTGATTCAGACAAAAAGATAGAAAATCAAACCATTAATTAAACAATAACATCCTGTACATCCTCTAATCCTGGTTATCCTGATTCAGACAAAAAGACAGAAAATCAAACCATTAATTAAACAATAACATCCTGTACATCCTCTAATCCTGGTTATCCTGATTCAGACAAAAAATTTTGACTTTTGACTTTTGACTTTTGACTTCCCAAAGGGTGTCCTGATTCTGATAAAATAAACCATCCTGTAAATCCTATCCATTACCAATTACCAATTACCAATCCATGAAAAAATTATCTTTCTTATTCCTCTTAATTAGTAGCAGTTTCTTATTATTAGGTTTTCAGGATCAGGTGGCTAATTCTCAACCAAAACCATCAACTATTTGTCCTGGTAATAATTCTCGGTTTAGTATTGAATTTTTCAAGACTAATAATAAAGGTGAACGTTATTCTAGAGGTATTAATCATGTAATTGTTTTTAATCCTAAATCCCCCCATTTAGATTTTAAAGTAAATGTGGGTTTAGATCATAAAATCTATGCTAAGGATGGTAGGGGTAATTTTAGAAGAGAGTATATACCTAAATTTTTTAGTCAATTGGTAGGTGATGAAAATTCCAAGTTAAATGGTAGAAAACCTATTGCAGCTATTAATGCAGATTATATAGATACGGTGAATAAACCCCAAGGTTTAAATATTTCTCGTGGTGTAGAATATTCTGGTGCTTTTAAAAATAAACGTTCTTCTTTTGCGATATCTGGAGGAAACCCCAGTCAGCGTGTTGCTACTATTCAGATAGGAAAAAGAGGATCTAATTTACTAAATTATAATGTAGTAGGTGGTAATGGTAGATTTTACAATCAGGGTGTTTTTAAAGATATTTGCAAAGCTTTAGGTGATTTTGCTTGTAAAGGTGCTACTAACCGTTCTATGGTAGCAATTACCAGTAAAGGTTATGTAATTCTGTTAGTTAATGATGTGAAAGCTAATTCTAGTATTCAAGTTTCTGCAAATAATAAAGAGTTGTTACCTAGTCAGTTTGATGATGTTTTAGAAGGTATTGCGAGAAATAATTGTTTAGGAAGAATTAGGGAAGGAATGTTATTTGATGGGGGTATGTCTCCAGGGTTGTTTTATAATAATAAGGTGTATGTGGAAAATTTTGGTCCCATTGGTTCGGTGTTTCTCATTTATAAGAAGTGAAAGATAGGTAGGGTTTGCTGAAAAAGTTATCTGTGAGGAGTCAGGAGTTCAAGGAGTCAGGAGTTCAAGGAGTCAGGAGTTCAAGGAGTCAGGAGTTCAAGGAGTCAGGAGAAAGATAAATATTTCCTGTTTCCCCAGTCCCCAATCACCAATCACCAATCACCAATCACCAATCACCAATCACCAATCACCAATCACCAATCACCAATCACCAATCACCAATCACCAATATACTATTTTTCATATTGTTCATAGGCAGAAACGATCCTTTGTACCAAAGGATGACGAACAACATCTTTTTGAGTAAATTCACAAAAAGCGATACCTTCAACGTGCTTGAGAATTTGCAAAGCAACGGTTAAACCTGACTGTTGATGTAGAGGTAAATCAGTTTGCGTGATGTCACCTGTAATCACCATACGAGAACCAAAACCCAAACGAGTCAGCACCATTTTCATTTGTGCAGGTGTGGTATTCTGAGCTTCATCAACAATTACAAAAGCATTATTTAAAGTCCGCCCGCGCATATAAGCTAAAGGCGCAACTTCTATAATACCCCGTTCCATTAAATTAGGGACTTTTTCAGGATCAATAAATTCATTAATAGCATCATAAAGCGGACGCAGATAGGGGTTAACTTTTTGTTGTAAATCTCCTGGTAAAAATCCCAGTTTTTCCCCAGCTTCCACCGCAGGACGGGTTAAAATTAATTTTTCAAATTGATTAGCTAGAAGTTCTTGGACAGCAACAACAACCGCGAGATAGGTTTTACCAGTTCCCGCAGGACCAATACCAAAGGTGAGATCGCGTTTACGAATAGCTTCAATATATTGTCGTTGACGGAAAGTTTTAGCGCGGACTTCTTGACCACGACGACTTTTAGCGAGGATATCGCGCTGTAGGTCTTGTAATTCACCTTGGAGATCGCCCTCTATTGCTTGACGGGCTGTTAAAATATCCGCAGTAGCAATATTATTACCTTTACTCCAGAGATTTTCTAGCGATCGCACTATTTTCACAGCTAGATCAACCTGCTTGTCTTGACCAGAAATGAGTAGTTCTTGACCCCGCAGCACCAAACTAGCTCCTGTTTGTTGAGACAGAAACTTGAGATTTGCTTCCCCATATCCCGCTAGAGCGATCGCACTGGGAATATTAGGCAGCCCAATTGTAACTGCACCTGCCATAGTTTTTATCAAATTTTTATCAAAATTTATCAAAATTTATTAAAAATTTCTCAGAAGTTCTCAGAAGATAGACCCCCAACTTCTTGAAGAAGTCGAGGATCTGGGTATTGCGTTTTTTTCAGTCGTATTGACTTAGCAACAAAAGACTGCAAAAATCTTGGTTTTATAGTCGTAGACAGAGCAGTTAGGACGGGCGAAGTAGGGGCGAAGCATTCGGAAAATAACTGTGATCAAAATTGATAATTTATCGCCCGAATGCCTCACCCTTACAGGAAAATAGCTTTCAATAAAAATTGATCATTGATTGCCCTAAGGCTTCACCCCTACGACTCCTGACTCCTGCTATAACAATTTTTTTGCGGCCTATCTTCATCTTTACCAGAACTACTTACTGGCTGAGTCACCTCAAAATTACCAGTTTAGACCGACCGAAAGCGGGGTTTAGCAATAGGTCTGGGGATGTCTCCACTTCTTTCTCGTGATCTTGGTGGGGGTATTCTTTCTTCCTGTTCTTCATCAAAAGACATACCATCCCGATTTTGGGTATTGCTGCCGTAGATGTCCAGGTATACTGACTGGCCAGCCAATTCTGCTGCTGCGGCAATTACCGTGCGAATTGCCTGAATATTGCGTCCCCCCCTACCAAAGACTTTTCCTTTGTCTGTAGGGTCAAAAGCGATGCGAATCCAAGCCCGTTTAAGGGTGTAAGACATTTCACAATCGACACTTAAAGACTCTGGAGACTCTAAAAACGGCTGTACAAGAAACTTCACCAGCCCAACATAGTGAGGACTGGCTGCTGGTAACTTCGGCTCAAGTTTATGATGCGGCGTTTGCACTGACTTGTTCAAAAACATTAGCTTTTACGAGGATGCGACGAACGGTGTCAGTAGGTTGAGCGCCTTGTTGAAGACGCTTAACAATACCGGGAACATCCAGACGCACTTCATCAGTTCTGGGGTTGTAAAATCCTAGTTCTTCTAGGGGACGACCATCACGACGAGACAGATCGTTAATAGCAATAATGCGGTAACTTGCTTCCCGCTTTTTACCAAATCGCTTCAAGCGCAGTTTGATCATGTTGAAAAATCGTTGTCCTGTTGGTAGGTAGTGATTTTGTGAATGAAATGATAATTGTAGCACGGTTAGGAGTCAGGAGTCAGGAGATCAAGGAGTCAGGAGTCAGGAGTCAGGAGTCAGGAGGCAGGGGAGGCAGGGGAGGCAGGGGAGGCAGGAGGCAGGAGGCAGGGGAGGCAGGGGAGGCAGGGGAGGCAGGGGAGGCAGGGGAAGATTAATAATCTAAGAATGCCCAGTCCCCAGTCCCCAGTCCCCAGTCCCCAGTCCCCAGTCCCCAGTCCCCAGTCCCCAGTCCCCAGTCACCTATAGCGTGCCAAAACCTTTTTTCTTTTTCTCTTTCTTTTTCTTTTTCGCTGCTGGTGCGCCGCCGGGATAACCGCGCCAACCGGGTGCAGGACGGTTTCCTGCGGCTAGGGGGTTGCCCATACCACCGCCAAACATTCCTGGCATTCCGGGGAAGTTGCCTTGTCCCATTTGCTGCATGAGCGATCGCATTTTTTGGAAATCTGCTACCAACTTACTCACGTCTGATTCTTTATAACCAGAACCAGAAGCAATGCGTCGCCGCCGACTGGGAGAACTTGACAATAGTTCTGGATCTTTTCTTTCCTGCTTAGTCATGGAATTAATCATGGCTTCACAGCGTTTTAGCTGGGTTTCCCCTTGCTTCAACTGGTCATCAGAAAGTTTACCCATACCGGGAATCAACTTCATGATGCCACCTAATGAACCCATATTTTTCATTAGGCGTAGCTGTTTTAAGAAGTCTGTAAAATCAAACTTCGCTGACAGCATTTTCTCCTGCATTTTCTCAGCGTCGGCGATGTCGATTTCTTCCTGGGCTTTTTCAACCAAGGTAAGAACATCACCCATGCCCAAAATACGGGAGGCCATGCGGTCTGGATAAAAAGGTTGCAGCGCCTCGACTTTTTCACCCACACCGACAAACTTAATCGGCGCACCGGAAATTTGCCGCACTGACAAAGCCGCACCACCACGGCTATCACCGTCCATTTTGGTGAGAATAGCCCCAGTTATACCGATTTGTTGATGGAAAGTACGGGTCAGATTTGCTGCTTCTTGCCCTGTCATTGCATCCACAACTAACAGAGTTTCATCTGGTTCAATCGTTGACTTGATGCGGGCTAATTCCGCCATCATGTCTTGGTCAATTTGTAAGCGTCCAGCGGTATCAACAATCACTGTATTAATACCTTCTGCCTTGGCACGTTCTACCCCTTGACGGGCTATTTCTACGGGGTCAGCATCACTGCCCATCTCAAATACGGGTACGTTAATTTGCTTACCCAGTGTAATTAACTGATCAATAGCTGCGGGACGATATACGTCTGTGGCGACTAACAAACAACTACGATCTAATTTTCTTAAATGTAGAGCTAATTTAGCAGTAGCGGTGGTTTTACCAGTACCTTGTAAACCTGCCATCAAGACAACGGTAGTTTTATCCTTAACTTCTGCCAGGGGAACATTTTCTTCCCCCATCACCTGTACCAGTTCATCATAAACAATTTTGATAAACTGCTGGTCAGGACGTACACCAGCTATGACCTCAGATCCCTGGGCTTTGGTTTCGACTTCAGCTATAAAATCTTTAACTACCTGGAGGTTAACATCTGCTTCCAACAAAGCCCGACGCACTTCGCGCAATGCATCTTGAATGTTGGATTGAGATATTTTATCTTGTCCCCGCAGTTTTTTCCAGGCGGCTTCTAAACGGTCAGATAGTGCATCAAACATAATGTAATTACAATGTACGTGAGTCAGTGAGAAAGTTTAAACCAAGTTTAAACCGCTGGTTTTGCGCTCCAGTCCAGGCAGAATTTTAGGTAAAGTTTTAACCTGTTATAATACCAGCTTAGTCGTTTTTCACCCAACTGTCGCCACTGGATTATAAGAAAAAAGGCTCTACCTCTTTCCTTTGTGTCCTTTGCGTACTTTGCGGTTCGTTCTTCCAGGATGAATGTGTTTGTTTGAATAATCAAGAAAGCAAAATAGGCGTTAAAATCGATCTAGCCTTTGTATTTTCGTGGTTTTGTTCCAAATAAATCAGAGTGCGGTTCACTGCATAAATCCTCACTGTCAACGTCCTTATCCCCAACCTTGGGGCAACAAATTTTGTAACAGCTGTGGCAGTCCGTTACAGTTAGTAGACCGTTATTACCCACTGAAACCTTTAGGTTCAGGCGGTTTTGCCCAAATTTATACGGTTTGGGATGTCAAAACTCAAACTGAAAAGGTACTGAAAGTCTTGGTGGAAAATTCTCCCAAGGCTTTGGAGTTATTTATCCTAGAAGCGGAAGTTTTAAGTAATTTCCGCAATTCTGGTGTGCCTCAAGTTGACGCTGATGGGTATTTTCAAATCAGTGTGACTCATCCTAAACCACACCAGTTAGCTTGTCTGGTGATGGAAAAGATTGATGGTTATACTTTGGAGGAAGTGCGTAAAAATTTTCCTCAAGGATGTCCAGAGGATTTGGTGTTAAATTTGCTTTCCCAAGCTGTAAAAATTTTACAGGAATTACATCACCGGAAAATTATTCATCGGGATATTAAACCTTCTAATTTAATGTTGCGTAGTCCTGCACCTAATGCACTTTTACAAGCAGATCAATTGGTGTTAATTGATTTTGGTGGGGCTAAACAATTTAGTGGGGGAATATTGCGATCGCCTTCTCCTTCTACTCGTTTATTTTCTTCTGGTTACAGTCCACCAGAACAAATTACAGGAGGTAATGTTGGTCCTGCGGCTGATTTTTATGCTTTGGGACGAACAATGATTGAATTACTTACAGGTAAATATCCACAAGAATTAGAAGATCCGATTACTGGGGAATTAAACTGGCGTAAGTGGTGTAATGTTAATATTCAACTAGCAGATTTATTAGATGAAATGATACAGGCGGATGTGCGATCGCGTCCAGCCCATGCAGCTATTATTCAAAAACGTTTATTAGCAATTAATTCTGTAAAATCCAAAAAATTACAAAAATCACAACTAGGCTTTTTTACCCAAATTAAAAATAGTATCGTCCAAACTATCACAGAAATTACCCAAGCTGTAGGTAATACAACTTTATTTACAGTGCAAGCAATTTTCAACTTTTTGAAAGCTTGTTTAGCGACAATTTGGGCAATAATTTTAAGTTTTATTGGTGCGAGTGTGGGAACTATTGGTGGTTTTTTACTGGCTTATCAAACTAAATCAGGCGCTTTTGTGGCAGAATTTATATCACGCCAATCATCCCAATTCATCCCCAATTTTACACCTACAAATCCCAAGGAAATTATCATTTATGCTGTTGCTGGTTTAGGTACTGCTTGGGGAATTACTTTATCTGGAAGTTTTGGACAAAAACGACGTTTTTTAGTATCAGCTATGATGGGTGTAATAGGCTATAGTTCAGGTTGGATAACTTGGCAATTTATTAAACCACAGAATAGCCCTGAAGGATTAATTGCCTGGATGTTAATCTCAATTTCTTTACTCACTTTGGGTTTAGGTCTGCGTACCCATTACCTAGCTTACGCTTTTATAGCTGCTTTTGGTAGTGCTAATATTGTCGCAGGTTTAATTCATTTAGGGATCAAAATTTCATTGTTCCATTTTTCCGATTCACCAAATTGGGTAGAGTTATTACAGCATATAGCTTTTTTTGGTTCTATTGGTGTTTTAATTAGTCTTTGTTTAGGGTTAAGTTATTACATTATTGTTCCTTGTTTGCGTTGGTTAGGATGGAGATAATTGATAATTGATAATTGATAATTGGTGATTGGTGATTGGTGATTGGTGATTGGTGATTGGTGATTGGTGATTGGTGATTGGTGATTGGTGATTGGTGATTGGTGATTGGTGATTGATAAAATGTTTTATAAATTAATTAAGACTTACGCATTGACAGGAACAACCAAATATGAGGTATGGCTTTCGGGCATTTTAACATGATTTTTTGATTATTTTTGAGCGATAGCGAAGCGCTGCTGCAAGCAGTTCGCCGATAGCGTAGCGTGGCGTTAGCCATAAACTTTTCCAACATCCTCTTAGTGAGGTACAAACGGAAATCATAAAACCCTTGTGGAACAGGCATCTTGCCTGTTAGCTTTGTAGATCATAACTTAGGAAACATCTGTAAATATACATTTATATATATTTAAATGTGATTAGGTAATACAAATATTAACTCAAGCCCCTTAAAACAAGATCCCCCTAGCGGCTTTTTTGTCCAAACTAGGGGGATCACATATTGCGTAGACTATAAATCTTTCGGTATAGGCAATTAAGTTAAATATATCCAATATATTTCATTTTGCCTACCCCTAGAACGATGATTTAACAAAATTTTATATTATTTTTACAATTACCTAAGCCTTGAGAAGTATTTGCTAATTCTGTATATGCTAATACAAAAATTTGCGACTTTATCAGGCATATCAGCACAAAAAGGACAAGCGATCGCAGTCAAATATTAACATCTGTGGTACAAAAATATTATCAATTTTTGTCTGCATCTGTGATGCAAAATGTGAAGGTGTGTGATATACTAGTTGTGAGTTCAAAAAGCGTACATCCTTGAAAAGCGGTGAAAGTCCTGATCTGAGAGTGCGGAGAGTTAGAATTAACCTAACCATAGTTCCTGTGTGCCAGGAAATCCTATAAATTAGACGAAATAAAACATTTTCAAGAGTAGCTAATCAAATCAGAACTGAAAAAAGGTAAAAGTAGTTCGGAACTCTATCTGATGATAGAAACCGAATATTGTGGCTTGTAGTTAGCCATCTAAGGTGTATAACATTACCAAGCTAGAAATATTTGACTATATTTTTAGTAACTATGTTATAATTACAAAAGTATATGTAAGGGCGCGTGGCTCAGTGGATAGAGCAACAGATTCCGGTTCTGTGGGTCGGGGGTTCAAATCCCTCCGCGCTCGTTTTTTCGTTTGCCAGATTATTTGTCCGCGTTGACAAATTAATGTCCCCATTGACCCTGAAACGAGACGCAAACCCCTGGCTTTTAGACATGGGGATAAGTCGATAGCGACTTTAGTCGCATTAAAGCGATTGATTGGCTTTAGGCACATTCAAAATTGTATAGAATAATTCATCCAATCTTTATTAAAAATTGGCACAATTTTAATTTTCATCATCCTCAATCTCTTAATTTATCCAGGTTTTACATTTATTCAGCATCCCCTAGCTATGATTCGTTTAATGTTGAAGCAATTGGCGTAATCAAAATCACTTTCTCAAAACTTTTCAGACATCCTCTTATGCCGATGAAGAACAACTAATTTAATTATTAAGATCATAGCTAACAGAATTTATATCATTTCTAGTGTAACCTTACTGAAAACAATTATACTTCATTCTCGTAGGCTTAACAGTTATTTATCAATAGGATTTATGAAAAACGATCAACCAGAAGAATTAAATTCTGATCAGGAAATTTCCCGTTTAATAGATGAGGTCATGTCATCTTCAACATCATCGCTGAATGATGAACAATACCGCAAAAAAATGCAGCGTCGTAAGGAAATACAAGATCAACGTATAGCTAACGCCATCCCAGAAAAAGGTTTAATTATTATTAATACGGGTAATGGCAAGGGTAAGACGACTGCGGCTTTAGGTATGGTAATGCGATCGCTTGGTCATGGATACAAGGTAGCGATCGTCCAATTTATTAAAGGTGCTTGGGAACCTTCAGAAAAGCGGGTTTTTAGTCATTGGACAGACCAACTAGAGTTTCACGCAATGGGTGAAGGGTTTACTTGGGAAACCCAGGACCGTGATAGAGACTTGGAGAAAGCTAACGCTGCTTGGGAAAAATCTTTAGAATTTATCCGCAACCCAGAGTTTAAACTTGTACTCTTGGATGAAATTAATATTGCTCTCAAACTTGGTTATTTACAAGTTGAACAAATCTTAGCAGGTTTAGCCGAAAAACCAGCAGATAAACACATAATTCTTACAGGGAGAGGCGCACCACCGGCTTTAATTGAAAAAGCGGATCTAGTTACAGAAATGACTTTAATTAAGCATCCTTTTAAAGATCAAGGAATTAAAGCGCAAGCGGGAATTGAGTATTAAACGCAAGGAGTCAGGAGTCAGGAGTCAGGAGTCAGGAGTCAGGAGTCAGGAGTCAGGAGTCAGGAGTCAGGAGTCAGGAGTCAGGAGTCAGGAGTCAGGAGTCAGGAGTCAGGAGTCAGGAGTCAGGAGTCAGAATATTTGATATATTTGATCAATTGGTAGATGTTCAAATATTGATTTTGGGCTTAACTGTTAACAAGCTGACCGCTGACTGCTAATAGCTAAATGCTTACCTGAAATGTTGACTACAAGCTTGTAAAATTTTTCTATCATTAGCACTGACAGAATTTAACTGATGATAGTCTTGCAGTTCTATAGAATAGGCATAGGTAGCAGTATCTTCATCAGTAAAGTTGGGTATTTTGCTAGTAGTTGAAACTTGAGTAACACCAACTTCACCAGGAGAGCTAGTTACCGTCATTGCTAACTCACCAGATTGAGCAATTGTACCCTGAAAACAGCTAAACTCAGAACTGGGCATATACAAAGCACCAATTACCTTTCCTTGCTGTTTTTGAAACACAATATAACCTTGTCCTAACTGGTTTGGTGTTGAGGACTGTCCATAAAGATAAATTCCATCTTTTTCAGGAAAATTAACAGGTAATTTTCCTCCTCTTTGTCTTGTATTTGTGGGTATATTGTGTAACGTTCTATTTAAAGCTTCAGATTCTACATTAGATTCTACATTTTGTGGTTCAACAGTATTTAACTGAAGTTGACTTCTTTGATCTCTAATATCTCGCAGTCTTGACAAAAGAGAGTTTTCATTGTTACTCTGAATTTGATTTGCATAACCTGGTAAATTCGCTGCTGTGGCTGTAGATTTCAGGTTAATTTTTGTCCGTTCACTAATTACACTTAAACCTATAATGCCAAAACCAATCAGTAAGCCAATAGCGGGAAGTTTGAATTTACCTTGGGGTATGAACTGAAAATTTTTGTTAAGCACCTGACATCTCCTGTAACTAAAATAACTACTGTTATCTACTTACCTAAATAATAACCAAACACCAATACTTAAAGATTCCTGCAAAAGTTTTATCTATATTATCTGGAATAAAAAACCATCAAAAAATGAAGTTTTTATAGATTTTGGTTGATCATCTCAAAATATCATTGTTGAAAAGTGTAATGCTTCGCACTAGAGAGTCATTCTTGTGGGGGATGACAAAAATCTTTTTACCAACTTTGATTTAATATTTAGGGTTTGCTGAAAAAGTTATCTGTGAAGGACCAGTAGTATGGCTAACGCCACGCTTACTTCGACTGCGCCCTTCGACACCGCCCTTCGACTGCGCCCTTCGACTGCGCCCTTCGACACCGCCCTTCGACACCGCCCTTCGACTGCGCCCTTCGACACCGCCCTTCGACTGCGCCCTTCGACTGCGCCCTTCGACACCGCCCTTCGACACCGCCCTTCGACACCGCCCTTCGACACCGCCCTTCGACACCGCCCTTCGACACCGCCCTTCGACACCGCCCTTCGACACCGCCCTTCGACACCGCCCTTCGA
>NZ_JACJPU010000081.1:0-11457 GCF_014696235.1 Sphaerospermopsis sp. FACHB-1194
ATATTATCGTCAAGCTTGGGAGTATACTAAACCCAAACAAGGACAATTGATTTTAATGTCCGGGTTATCAGGTTCTGGTAAAAGTACCACTGCTAGATATTTAGCGCGTAAACTAGGAGCAGTTCACTTGCGTTCTGATGCAGTGCGGAAACATTTAGCAGGTATTCCTTTATTAGAACGTGGTGGAAATGAGATATATACACCGGAAATGACTCAAAAGACTTATGACAGATTGTTAACATTAGGAATTACACTGGCTAATCAAGGTTGGCGTGTGATTTTAGATGCCAAGTATGACCGTCAACACTTACGCCAGCAAGCGATTAATCAAGCTACTCAACATCAATTACCCCTACAGATTATCCACTGTACAGCACCGTTAGAAGTATTGCAAGAACGACTTGTTAACCGTACTGGTGATATTGCTGATGCTACCGCTGATTTATTGGTATCTCAACTCAACCAAGCTGAACCATTCACAGACAAAGAACAACCCTACATTAAAATCTTGGATACAACTCAACCACTAGAGGAACAATTAAAAGAATTTGGTATTGATAGATAGCTAGAATTTGCTTTGATTCCTTATTTCCTATTTCCTATTTCCTATTTCCTGAAGTGATATAATAGGATAATTAAAACGTAAATATTCAGCCGTCAGCGGTCGGTTTCCGTTAGCAGCAGGTTAAAAAACACGAATTTCATCTGGCAAATTTTCCTCATCAACACTTACAGAATGTGGCAATATTATGATTTGAGCAAGAATCTGTCTACTTACTAGGTAAAAGCTGATTACTGATTACTGATTACTGATTACTGATTACTGATAGCTGAATGCTTACATTAAAACTGCGAGGTGAATTTCTATGGTAACTCTAGCACCTACTCACAGCGACACTTACACCAATAGCGTCATCCTCCATAATATTTCTTGGAATACTTTTGAAAGGATTTTATTAGAAACAGGTGATACTCGCAATAACAGGTTTACTTATAATCAGGGAATCTTAGAAATTATGACTCCATTAATGCCCCATGAACATAATAACCGTTTGTTACAAAATCTCATTATTGTTTTAGTTGAAGAGTTAAATCTGAACGTTAAAAGTACGGGTTCATTAACTTGTAAAAAAGAAGATTTAGCTAGGGGTGTAGAACCTGATTCTAGTTTCTATATTCAAAATGAACCAATCATGAGAAATAAAACCAGTTTAGATTTAACCCAAGATCCTCCACCTGATTTAGTTATCGAAGTTGATTATGCTAGTTCTTCTATTGATAAGTTACCAATTTATTTAGCTTTAGGTGTTCCTGAAGTTTGGCGTTATGATGAACCTGTAATGCAAATTTATAGTTTAGCTGATGGTAAATATATTCCTGGTAATAGTTCACCAACCTTTGCTAATTTATCTTTAAATACAGAAGTGCCTCAGTTTTTAGCTTCTAGCTTAGAAATAGGTGAAATGGCAATGATTAGGAATTTTAGAAGTTGGATAAAAACGCAAGTAGAAAATATTAAATAAATGTCAGAATTAGGATATCCAGGATTTGAGGATTTACAGGATTACTATTAAAAATAGTCCAGAAAAATCGTTATTATAAAAGTGATATAATAGAATAATTAACAATGCGAGGTGAATTTATATGGTAACTCTAGCACCTACTCACAGCGACACTCACACCAATAGCGTCATCCTCCATAATATTTCCTGGAATACTTTTGAAAGGATTTTATTAGAAACAGGTGATACTCGCAATAACAGGTTTACTTATAATCAGGGAATCTTAGAAATTATGACTCCATTAATGCCCCATGAACATAATAAAAGATTGATAGAAAAACTCATTGATACTTTAGTTGAAGAGTTAAATCTGAACGTTAAAAGCACAGGTTCATTAACTTGTAAAAGAGAAGATTTAGCTAGGAGTGTAGAACCTGATTCTAGTTTCTATATTCAAAATGAACCGATTATGAGAAATAAAACCAGTTTAGATTTAACCCAAGATCCCCCACCTGATTTAGTTATCGAAGTTGATTATGCTAGTTCTTCTATTGATAAGTTACCAATTTATTTAGCTTTAGGTGTTCCTGAAGTTTGGCGTTATGATGAACCTGTAATGCAAATTTATAGTTTAGCTGATGGTAAATATATTCCTGGTAATAGTTCACCAACCTTTGCTAATTTATCTTTAAATATAGAAGTTCCTCAGTTTTTAGCTTCTAGCTTAGAAATAGGTGAAATGGCAATGATTAGGAATTTTAGAAGTTGGATAAAAACGCAAATATCAGAGAATGTCTGAATCAGGATATCCGGGATTTAAGGATTTACAGGATAATTCGTAATTATTTTGTCTGATAGCGAAGCGTGGCGTAGCCATATCAGGATGTCCAGGATTTGAGGATTTAGAGGATTTATAGGATGGTTATTTATAAATTGTCTGTGAATATTTAGATTTTATAAAATAAAACTACACCAAATAGTAAAAACATCAAATACAGAGTATAATTAAAATATAAAAGTTTGATATTCAGGATATTCAAAAATGTATCAAACAGATCCGCCCTTAGCGGCCAAAGAAACATTACCCACAATGTATGATCTGCCTAGCGAAGATCCAGAGGAGAAAGGTTTGCCGGATCAATTTCATTTATTGCAACCACAATTATTAGCAGATACATTTCTTCCTCCTCATTATAAACAAGAGGAACTTTTTACAGGAAGTGACATAAATCTGTATTTTGATTCTCGTCATCCATTGTGGTATAAACGCCCAGATTGGTTTGCGGTTGTGGGTGTTCCTTATTTGTATGAAAAAAAAGATTTGCGCTTAAGTTATGTAGTATGGCAAGAATCTGTTAATCCTTATATTGTGGTAGAGTTGTTATCACCAGGAACAGAAAAAGAAGATTTAGGTCAAATGTTGCGAGATGTGGAAAAACCACCTGGTAAATGGGAAGTTTATGAAAAGATTTTAAGAATACCTTATTATGCGATATTTGATCGTTATCAATCAGAATTTAGGATGTTTGAATTAAGGGGCGATCGCTATATTGAAACTTTGCGTTCTACACCTTCAGATCCTAATTCTCGTTTTTGGATTCCTGGGTTAGAATTAGGTTTAGGAATTTGGCAAGGGAGTTATAAAAATGTACAAATGCCCTGGTTACGATGGTATGATCAAAATGGTAATTGGGTGTTAACTCCCGCAGAACAGGAAAGAGAAAAAGCAGAACAAGAAAGACAGCGTGCAAACCAAGAAAGACAACGTGCAGAACAGGAAAGACAACGTGCAGAACAGGAAAAACAACGTGCAGAACAGGAAAGACAGAAAAAAGAAAAATTAATTGCCCAACTGCGTGCTTTAGGTGTTGAACCTGAGATAGATTAAAATTCAGATCCCCGACTTCTGCGATTAATTAGGGGTTGCTGAGAAAGTCTTTCCGTGAGGGCATAGGAGTCAGGAGTCAGGAGTCAGGAGTCAGGAGTCAGGAGAAGATTTGAAAATTTCTTTGCCATCTCTTGAAATCCCAAAAAATGCACACTTTTTCCGGTATACCCTTCAAAACCCTTGCACTTTTTTTCTGTTTATCAGCCTCTAACCTTTGATATATCAAGGTTTTAGGTTTATTCAGCAAACCCTAATTATAATTTTTTAGAAAATATGAAATTAAGAAGTCCGGGATCTTTAACATCTGATATATTATTTTTTTCCTACTTCCTTTTCTTCTCCTAAACGAGTAAAACGAATTTCTATTCTTCTTCTTGTTTGATCATCTTGTTTATTTTTCATAGGTGCAATTTCTGCTAATTGTCCATTTGGTAATATTAATTGTGCAGCAGAATAAGCACGAAATGATAAACCTTTTAATCTAACTTGTTTGTTTTGAATATCACGCAATATTTTCACAACTGATAACGCACGCATTAAACCTAAATCAGCATTAGAACCTGATTGAAGTTTTGTAACTGGAAATGTGCCACTAACTACTTTTTCTAAATTTACATCTAAATTACTATTTGCTTTACCATTAGGTGTAGCATCTGTATGTCCAATTATTTCCACAACGTTAATACCATATTTGTTGCTGGTACTTTCTATTGCTGGTACTATTTCTCTGAAAATATAGCTTAACATTTGAGGAGGTATTTCTGCACTACCTAACGCAAATCTATAATCACCTTGATCTTTGATAACTATGATTGGTGGTGCATCTGTGAGGCGTTTTTGATTATCTAACTCTCGTTTTAATTCCTCTACTTCTCTTTCTAAATCTTTAACTTTCAAAGGTAAATTGACTGAATTTTTATCAGGTTTATTTTGAACATTAGTTATTTGTGATATGATAATAGTGAGAAATAAAAATAACACTAAGATCATAAACGCATTGGACATTAAATCAGTAAATGCTTGCCAAACGTTTAACTCTTCATTGTATTCAGTGTAGCGTGAACGACGTGCCATAATTTCATGCTTTTACATTACAAAACAATATTGATAAACTTATTTGGTTTAAATTCATGATTCAGGTGTCTTTATTTATTACCTGTCTGAGTTGGTTGATAGAAACTTTAGTATCCTGTAAACTTTTATTACATTCTTGAATATTTTTAATGATTATCTCTAAACCTTGTTCATTTATATTTGTTTGCTTGTTGATACCCTGAAGGATATTATTATTTACTTTTTGATATTCTGAAGTTAATTGAGTGTTGTTATTTTCTAATAGGTTGATCAAATCTACTTTAATAGTCTCCATCTTCATGCTAAATTGATTAGTAGATCCTTCAAGATTGTTGATTAAAGTCTGAAATTGCTGTTGATTATGATCAAGGTTTTGGGAAAGATGAGAAATAAAGCGATCGCCTAAATTATCAAATGCTAAATTCATCTGTTCTGTATTATATTTGACAGACTCTAATAATTGATTCAGGGCGATTTGTTCTTGAGACAAGTTAGAAATAAAGCGATCGCCTAAATTATCAAATCCTAAATTCATTTGTTCTGTATTGTATTTGACAGACTCTAATAATTGATTCAGGGCAATTTGTTCTTGAGACAAGTTAGAAATAAAGCGATCGCCTAAATTATCAAATCCTAAATTCATCTGTTCTGTATTATATTTGACAGACTCTAATAATTGATTCAGGGCGATTTGTTCTTGAGATAAGTTAGAAATAAAGTGATCGCCTAAATTATCAAATGCTAAATTCATTTGTTCCGTATTATGTTTAACAAGTTCTGCATTATATTTCACAAATTCCAATAATTGATTTAGTGAAACATCTACATGACTTAAACTATCAGCTTTATCACTAACTTTTATTTCTACTTGCTCAAGTTTAATCATAGCTTCAGATAAACTATTAGCACCTTGTTGGAGTTGAGGAATAATTTCACTTAACTGAATTTGATTATTTTGATGTAACCCTAATAATTGAACAGAAGTTTGATTAACAACTTTAATATCCTCCCCTAAATTGATTAAATTATTACTTAAACTCTCCATTTGTGCCAACAAATTTATAATCAAATCAGTTGTTTCAGCCAAACTTGCAGCAGATTCAGAAAATTTTTGTTGTGTATTACTTAAATGCTCTGTAGCATTTGATAACTTTAAAGGAAAATCACTTTTATTAAAATTTTCAGCCGCATCTTTAAAAACTTGGGATGTTTGTTGCATTTCCGTCATCGAATCTTGCAAATTATTTATTGAATATTTAAACTCATCCGCAGCACCAGAAATAGTTCCAGCAGCAGCATCAAATTTTTCATAAACTCGTCTAGCTAAATCCATAGTTTGTTTATTTCCATCAGCAATTTGTTGTGCTACCTTACCCATAGATTTTTCTACCGCTTCGCGCACTACTCGACCAAAATTTGTTAAAAATTCATCCTGCTGATCTACCATTCTATTAACTATTCTATCAAGACGAGTATCACCTTGCACTTGTGGAAAATAAATATTATCTAGATAGTCTTCCAAAGAACTAAGCAGACGATATTTAGCAAGTCCACTATTAAAAATGAAATTGACTACCGTTAACAAAGCACTAAATAATAATCCCGTTAGACTGGTAGTAAAAGCAATACTCATTCCTTCTAATGGTTTCTTTAATTCAGCAACTAAATTACTGACATCACTAGCATTAGTTTGATTAATTGCTTGACTGAGAGTAGATAAATTAATAGTAATACCTAAAAAAGTACCAAGTAACCCAAATGCTAACAATAAATTGGGTAAGATGCGACATAAATAATCTATTTGTTCACAGGTGAAACCCTTGATTTTTTCTTGACTATAAACTTGATCAATTAATGCTGTTGTATTTACCTGTTCTAATTGTTGAGATGCTTGTTTAAATCTCTCCTCTAATGTTTCAATAATTTTTAACCGTTTCCCAGGTGCTTGTTTTTTAATCAATCTTTGAATTTTATTACTCAAATCCATTAAATATTTGTAAAGAGATATCCTAAGAAAAATAGTTACCAGAGATGGAAGAATCACAAGAACAACAGTGATAAAAATTAAATAAGGTGGTAGGGGTGGAATCATAAAAAATACCTTTGGTAGTGCGGAAAGATGGTTAAAAGTGGGTAGATGTGAACTACCCATAACAAGATGTTTTAGGTTAGATATTTGTCAAGAATTTTTTGCATTTGTATCTCATAATATTCTTGAGGAATCAAGTTATTATCAAATAACTCTTTTAAACGCGCTAATTCTGAGCGTAATTTATCTTGATTTTGAGTATCAGAATTATCCAGAGGAGAACTAGCTACTATTTCCCCAACAAGAGCTTTTTGATTTTCGATTTTATCTCTAGGTGGAAGTGAATTTTGATTTCTATTTTTAAACATTGCTTCCATCTTCTTCCAAAAACGATTTATTACCCCCTCTTTAATTGTAGGTTGCATATTATCTGGTGAAACATAGACTTTTTGGATATAGGGAAAATTAGGACTATCTTCCGGTATTTTTTTCAGTTTATCTGGAAATTGCCTGAGTTTAGGTAGATATTCATTATCCCATAATGTGGGATTATTTTGCATATCAGAAATTACATCATCTAATATCTTTTGTAAAGTATTCGCCATATTGCGGTTATTAGCTAAATCTTCTAAAGCTTGCATCCAATTTGCACTCACCGCAGCAGTGTAATAACTATCTCGGAAAGAGTCATAATGTTGAAATTCTACCTCCTGATTTTCCTGATTTTCGTTTAACAATTCCAAAGCTAAACAGGGATAAAAAATATCCTCCAGTTGTTCAATTATTCTTGCATCAGGGGGAATGATATCAGAAAAAGAAGTGCGAGCATCATTGTGTAAAAAAGATGTACCAGAATTTTGTTCTCTGATATATGGGTTTCGCATTCTTTCTAGACTACTAATTAATCTCAATGGAAAACCTGCATACTCATTGACAATTAAAATTTCATCATCTGCTTGTATTGCTTTTAAAACACTTGAGGAAATTCCTAAATCTTGTGTTAGCAGTTTTTTAAATTCTGTCACATCTGATTCGTCTGTATCTTTATATCCTATTAATTTACTACTTTTAGCAGGATCATCTCGAAAATAAGGATCATTCAAATTTAACCGCAGTAAAGGTTGAGCTTCCTGCATAATTTGTGTTAACCGAGTAGCACCTGCGGAGGAAGAATATTTTTTCATGAAGCGTTTAATCACAGAATTAACAATATTGCTACCACGAAAAGCAAATATTTTCACAACTTTGGGATCAATTTCCTGTTTTATTTGAGAGTATGTAACTCTTTCTCGATTGAGTAAAAATGCCAAGGATGGATCTTTACCAGTTGCTTCGGTAATCGCTGAACTTGCTAATACTAATTGAGAACGCAGATCATTTTCCGGTAACATTGTTTGATAGCAAAGTTCTATATCTTCACTATCAAAAATAGCCTCCCCACTCATTTCATCAAAATTCAATTGTTTTAATTCTCGTTCCTCTTTTTCATAAGCACTTTGTAAGTCTTCTATCAAACTGCTAAAAGCCGCAACTTGTTTTTCTCTTTCTTGAATGTGCTTTTGTAAATGATTAACTATTTTCAGTGTCTCTTGTAAAACTGTTAAATCAAAATTATGCCTGATCAGTTTACAAACTTCCTGAATAGCTTTTTTAGATTCATCTTGAAATTGGCTATTTTTTAAATTGCCAATCAGCATAAATTTATTTTCCAGTTCTTCAATTATTTGGTCAGTATTATCCCATTTTCTTTCTACATCTTCTATGCGTTTCATTCCCCCACAATCAGTTATGGATTCTTGCAAATCTCGTTGATATTTATGCAGTTCATGTTGCAGTGCTTCTAACCAATTACGGGTATTTCTAATAGAAAATTTAGCTTCTATGGGTGTAAGTAGCTGAATCAAATAATCATCAATATTGGTATTAAGTTCTTTGGCAATTTTAGGGGCAGATTGAATTAATTTTGTTAACCAATAACCGCGAATACTTTCCGTTTCTCCTGGTTGTACAGTACGGAATTGTTTAGTAAATTCTGTGGCTAACTGTTGCCTAACATTTGTCCGATCATCTTTATTTTTACATTCAGAGATTAACTTTAATAATTTAGTTTGCCAAGTTTTCAAACTATTAGTAAAAGTCTTGCTAGATTCTTCTACAGACTCGGATAATTTATTAATTAATCCATCACGTTTTGCTAGATCACTTTGCCAGTGATTTTGAATCAAAAATTGTTCAAGTAAGTTGACAGGATCAGGACTTTGACCTTTACCATTTAACCAAAATCTAACTAATTCTGAACTGACTTTAGTTAAGGCTATTTGAATGATCGTATCACGGGGAAAATAAATGGCGGAAAGTCCAAATGTTAAGTATCTTTGGCTATTAGGACGGGGGTGTTTATCTGGTTGAATTATGTGTTGTAAAAAATTATCTCGATTTCCTTTAACTACTGAACCAAGTTCACCAGAAAGTTCTAAGGCTATTTTATGGGCAATCACATTACATAGTTTACCTTGGGTGAGTATTTCATATTCTCCACCAGTCTGATTAGATAGCAAATAAGCATAATCAAAAGGTGGACGTTTTTCTTTAATAATGGACAGATTCTCAATATCATAACAAGCTGCAAATTCTGTACCAGGATTACTGTAATGGTTTAATTCTTTTAATGCAGCATAAGTATTAGCATTCATGTTAGGAGTATTACCATACAATTCTGGACTAATTACTAAATAGCCAAAAATGCGAGCGCCTTGATCCCCATAAAGATTTCTTAAACTATAAGCAACATCCAAAAACATTCCGCTTCCCGTACCACCACAAAGAGAACCAACAACAAAAATACTTAATCCCGGTTCTATTTTAAAACCTGATTTTAGTAATAAAGATTCGTGTCCTCTGGTGCGTCTTTCTGCTGTTTCAATTGCTGTTTTCACCTTTTGATAGTTGTGAAAAAATGCTAATCTTCCTACAGGTCTAATACCTTTTGCTCCCTCTTCCACTGCTTTAATATTCCGCAATAACTGAGGAGGAAACCAGATCCCAATATGATCATAAGGTCCGTAACTATTATATTCTGAACGTCGTTCTAGTCCGTCCACAAACATGGTGACATCTTTCGATGACATGGTAGCACTGACTTTTTCAGCTTCTTTAAAACTTAAATCCACACCATGATAGCTACTTCCTGTTCTAATACCTGTAACTTGGGTTGATGCTTTATCTGTGTCAATGTGAACAAAACTGACAATTGGTAAATTATTTAAATCTCCATAACGGTCAACAATTAACCGTCTAATTCGCATTAAAACATCTCTACCAGTACCACCCAAACCGATACAAATTGTACGGTTAATTCCTCTATATTGAGTTTCGTTTGTTGTTGCTTGATTCATAGTTTTTACCCTGAATACTATTTTTTGATTTTGATGGTTATTTCGTGTTCGCGCTGGCGTTTATCTGGACAATTTAAGGTAAAGTTAGAATTTGTGATCAGAGTTCTTGATTTTACTTTTTTGTTGTTGAGTTCAATCTTAGAATCTGATGTAGGAACTAGATAAAGTTTTTCTCCTTTACGTTCTAAATAAGCTTGTAATTCTCCACTGGGACAGTCTATAGAATCTACACAGGTAGGATCATATTCACCAATTGCAATTTTTTTATTATTTGGTAATCTACATATTTGTTCTTCATGTTCTCCATTCGATTCAAACTTGACTCGCACATCCCATTTTTTTTGTAATTTGGCAAATTTGAAGATACTGCAACAGGCAGCAGCCAATATTAATAATAAAATGAAACTGGGTAGCCATAACTGTTTCAGCAAATAAGGATTAACTAAACAAGTTTCTTGACCTCCTGGTGCTGGTGTACAAAATTCTTGAACCGTAGGATTTAGGTCTATTACAGATAGTGTATAATCTTTATTATCTTGATTTTTAATGATAAGCGATCGCTCTTTTAAAGGCAAAGTATTCAACCAATTTTTTCTTTCTTGACTTTCCGGGGATGTAGCAATTCTAAACGGACTATCACGAGGGGTTTCTATCCAAACTTCTGACGTAATTCCTGGCTTTGTAAATAACGGTGCATCAGTAACCCAAACAACCGACTGGGGTTTAATTGGTTGATTTTTCGTCAGCCGATTTTGATTAATCTGTGCTATACCTTGATATACTGTTAACTCTGCCCTTTGAATATCTGTACCATAACGATTTGGATCATAATTTAACGGAATTTTCGCTAAAATTTTATTAATATTTTCTATATTTTTATGATTAAAATATATCGGTGTTCCCAATGGATTTTCTAGAGAAATCACATCATCAGAAACCACATTTTGAGCAAAAGGAACAACATAAACAGAATCTCCCGGTTTGAGACTGTCTTCAACTATTTGACGTAACCGAATACGTCCTTGGTCATTTAAACCCACACTTTCCGTTACATCAATGGCCAACACAACATCACGTTTACCCCCTCCTAAGAGGGACACTAACCGCAAACCATCCTTTTGTGTGCCTGTCAGTGGTTGTCCAGGGGCAATTTTTGTCAAAGTCACAAACCCTATAACTCATTAAATAGTATATGTATAAATTTTATATCACAAATTACACTACAAATAAATAGTAAGTCTAGTTTAAAAGATAAGTCTTATCATAGTATTTTTACTGTTTTTAATATAAATACATTTATATACATATAAATTCGCAAATGCAAAAATTTAATATTATATGCACTCTTTCTAGTATTAGGTTTAAATAACAAAAATATAATCAGATATAATCAAATATTAACACCTGTAGCACAAAAATATCATGAATTTTTGCCTATATTAAGTATCTGAATACCATGCAAAGTCCCAGACAAATGATTACATTCGCAGTTTTGGGCAAATCTCAGAAGTGCGGTTGACTATTAATGAGAATTATAACCAAACTTTAAAGTATATTGGTGGTCCCCAA
>NZ_JACJPU010000082.1:0-10701 GCF_014696235.1 Sphaerospermopsis sp. FACHB-1194
ATATCTTAATGCGTATTGAGGGGCGCATTTAGACACTTCATAATACCAAGGATGGGTAGATTTAATGGCTGCTACTAACCATTTGTGTAAATCTATGGCTGTGGGAAATTTGATTTTGTCTTCTGGTTGCAGTTTGTTATGTAATAATACCTGTTGACACAGTGCTAACCCTTGATTCCAAGCGTGTCTAGCTACTCCTGCGTGTTGCGCCAGTAGTAGTCGTTGTTGCTTGTTAACTTTGAGTTGGGTTTTGAATCCTAGTAGCATACAGTGATTTTACTGTAATTCTGTCACAAAGCCAAAAGATGACAGGAAATTTTCAGTAAATGTGAGTATTTGTTAGTATTGGTTAAGAAAACAGTAACTAGCTACTAACCCCTACACCCCTATTTCCGATGCTTTTTTCTGCATAGTTTTAAAAATGTTGTAAAACCCATTAGCGCGGGAAGGTGTGAGGCTGACATTTAACCCTGTGGCTTGAATAAAATCAGGAGTTAGTTGTACAATTTCATTAGGTGATGATCCGTTTAACCCTTCTATTAAAAGTGCTACCAGTCCCTTAGTCAGTTGAGAATCAGAATCTCCCTGAAAAACCACCTTGCCATCATTGAGTGAAGCTGTGACATATACCTGAGAGACACAACCAGGGACTTTATTTTCGGGGATTTTATCAGCTTCGGGAAACTCTGGTAATTTTTGAGCATACCAGATTAATTGTTCATAACGGCGCTTTGGATCAGAAGCACGTTGAAAGCGTTGCACAATCTTGGCTAAAGCAGGTGGTAAGGAGTCAAGACTCAAGGACATAGTAAATCTAGAAAATAAATCAGTCTTATGTTGAGTGTAAATGATCTGCGATCTTTAAGAGCGATCGCAGTTGACTGGGGATTAGTGATTGGTGATTGGGTTATTAACTTCCCTTTCTTCCCTTTCTTTCCCAGTCCCCAGTCCCCAGTCTTCAGTCCCCAATCACCAATTATGAAGTAATTCAAAAAAATATTAAATAATGCTGCAAAATTGGGACATTGGTTGAATTTTATTAGTAATTATGAAGATTATCAGCCCCTAATTCTGTAATCTGAGGAGAAAATCGGATGTTGACTTCTACTCTAATCGCTGCTGCAACTACACCCCTAGAATGGTCTCCTACCGTTGGCATCATTATGATCATCGCCAATATTATTGCGATCGCCTTTGGTAAATTTACAATTCAATATCCCAGTGCTGAACCCGCAGCACCCGCACCTCAATTCTTTGGTGGTTTTGGTTTACCTGCTATACTTGCTACTGCCGCTTTTGGTCATATCTTAGGCGCTGGTATTATCTTGGGATTGCATAACATTGGTAGAATCTAGGATTTACATCTCATCTCGTCTTTTGTGATTCATTATCCCGGCCGCATCTACAATGGTCGGGATTATTTACGAACACAGTTGACTAAATGGAAATAATCTGGCATAATTGCTAATGCAACCTACGGGGTTATAGCTCAATTGGTAGAGCGCTTCAATGGCATTGAAGAGGTCAGCGGTTCGATTCCGCTTAACTCCATAGCTTATAAGCCTTACTGTGTCTGGTTTTTAAGGTACAGGTGGTAGAAAGTGCAAAACTCTCTATTTGGACTTTCTACTAATTTTCTACCAAATCTGTCAAGCGTTATATGTGTAATTTTTTGCATTACAAAAAATAATCCCCTAACTATCACCAGTTAGGGGGTTTTTGCCTATATCCTATAAAATGTAAAAATTATTAATTGGAGTCAAGAGTTCGAGTTTTGTCAATCAATGCTCAGAAATGTTCAGCGTAAATGAATCAGACTGGTGAGTAAGTTATGAGTAATTTATTAAGAGGAGTCAACCTGTATTTAATTGGGATGATGGGTGTCGGTAAAACCACAGTTGGGCGGTTACTGGCTCAAGAATTGGGTTATGGTTTTATAGATACTGATGATGTCATAGTTAAAGCTGCTGGTAAATCCATTAATGATATATTTACTGATGAAGGTGAAACTGGGTTTCGGCAGTTGGAAAGTGATGTGTTAGCTCAAGTTTGTGCTTATACTAAATTAACTATAGCTACTGGTGGGGGTATTGTCTTGCGACAAGAAAACTGGAGTTATCTACATCATGGGTTGATAGTTTGGTTAGATTGCAGCGTGGAAACAATTTTTAATAGGTTGTTAGAAGACACTACAAGGCCACTTTTACAAGATTCTAATCCTGAAAGTAAATTGCGATCGCTCCTGCAACAACGTCAACCGCTTTACTCCCAAGCTGACTTACATATTACCATCACCCAGGAGCAAACCCCAGAACAAATTGTGGCAACGATACTAGCAGCAATACCTAGTGTTCTCAAAACTCAAGTTTCCCAACACCAAAATTGATCTGAGGATATTTTGTGATGCTAGGGTATTTTCATGTTTTGATCATGTAAAAATCCTGCATCCTCAAAATTGAAAATTAGCCAATTCTCAAAATGATTAACGATACCGAGTATATCAGGCAAGCGGAAGCTAATCGCGTCGAAGTTCTCAGCGAAGCACTACCCTACATTCAAAAATTCTCAGGTCGTACCGTTGTTGTCAAATACGGAGGTGCGGCCATGAAAGACGGTAGCCTCAAAGATAAAGTTATCCGTGACATTGTATTTTTATCCTGTGTAGGCTTGCGACCAATTTTAGTACATGGTGGTGGTCCAGAAATTAACAGTTGGTTGGGTAAACTGGGAATTGAAGCACAATTTAAGAATGGTTTGCGTGTCACCGATGCACCAACAATGGATGTGGTAGAAATGGTGTTAGTCGGCCGAGTCAATAAAGAAATTGTGGCTCTGATTAACCAAGCTGGGGGTATGGCCGTGGGACTGTGCGGTAAAGATGGTAATTTAATTACTGCTCGTCCTCAAGGTGATGAAGGTATTGGTTTTGTAGGGGAAGTCAGTAATGTTAACATCAAGATATTAGAAACTCTCGCCAGTAATGGTTATATTCCCGTGGTTTCTAGCGTCGCTGCTGATGATAACGGACAAGCTTATAATATTAATGCTGATACCGTAGCGGGAGAAATAGCAGCTGCTTTAGGAGCAGAAAAGTTAATTTTGCTGACGGATACACGGGGTATTTTAACCGATTACAAAGACCCATCTACCTTAATTCCTAAAGTAGATATTCCTGAAGCGCGTCAATTGATTAACGATGGTATAGTTAGTGGAGGCATGATTCCTAAAGTGACTTGTTGTGTGCGATCGCTCGCTCAAGGAGTCAAAGCTGCACACATTATTGATGGTCGCATTCCTCACGCATTATTGTTAGAAATTTTTACAGATGTGGGAATTGGTACAATGATTTTAGGTTCTCAAGTTAAATGATAAATTGGTGATTGGGGACTGGGGACTGGGGACACTTCGACAAGCTCAGTGCATCGCTGGGGACTGGGGACTGGTGATTGGTGATTGGTGATTGGTAATTGGTAATTGGTAATTGGTAATTGGTAATTGGTGACTGGTGACTGGGAAGAGTAACCAATAACTAATGACTCATAACTAATGACTCATGACTAATAACTAATAACTAATAACCAATAACCAATAACCAATAACTAATGACTCATGACTAATAACTAATGACTAATGACTAATGACTACAGAAAGTTTAGAAATTGCGAAAAATCGTTACATTGCTGGAAAAGTAGCTTTTGAAAATGGACAATATCGGGAATCTGTGGAAAACTTAGAAAAAGCTAGTTCCTTATTAGCAAAAAATACACGCTTTGGAGGTGAAGTAGACATTTGGTTGGTAAATGCTTATGAAGCTGCGGGACGTTCAGAAGATGCGATCGCACTTTGTCAACAACTCACCCGTCATCCCCATTATGAAACCAGAACACAAGCCAAAAGATTAGTATATATTTTAAAAGCGCCCAAACTCAAACGCCCAAAAGAATGGATGACAGAAATTCCTGATTTTGGTAATATTGGGGAAAACGCAGCTAAAACAGTCATCACCGCAAAACCCAAAAAAACCACAAAACAAAAATCCCCAGAACCAGAATACATTGATCTCAGTCAAGTCAATACAAAAGATAATCGTTTTATTTGGGTAGCTTTAATTGCAGTCGCTTTAACAATTTCCTATTTAGTTTGGTTAACTGTGTGAGTTGGTGACAGGTGACAGGTGACAGTAAAAAGGTAAATTTAGAAAAAACAAGTTTATGAATATTTTGCATCTTCTGAATATTATGAATATAGATAATTTGCCAAAAACCAGATTTCATTTAATATTAATAAAAATAGCAAGATTGGTTTTTAAAAACATCATCAACTTAAAAACCACCAGAAAACTATTTTCCGTTTTCCTAATTTTGGCATCTTTAACATTATCTGGATGTGTACAATATGATTTAGGAATTAACTTTAATCATACCAACAACGGCGAATTAGTACAACATATTAAATTGCCGGAAACAGTCATCAGTTTTAGCGGTGATTATATTTCCGAATGGTCAAAAACTTTAGAACGTCGTGCTAGAAAACTATCAGGTTCAGTAAAACGCATTTCTCCAGAAGAAATTATTGTCAAAATACCCTTTACCAGTGGAAAGGAACTACAAGAAAAATTTAGTGGTTTTTTCAACTATACCACTGCTCCAAAAAATGATAAAATTGGCAATAATTCAGAACTACCAAATATAGCATCTAACTTAATTGTACAGGATAATAACTTTTTACTTTTATCGAGAAATCATTTAATCTATGATTTAGATTTGCGTTCTCTTGCTGCACTTACCAGTAAAGGAAACAACTTAAATGTCACGAGTTCAATTATTGATTTAGATTTTAGCTTACAAACACCTTGGGGAGTTAACAATATTCAACAAACTGAAAATATCCTCCAACCAGAAAAGAATGGTAAACAACTCGTCTGGAAACTAAAACCAGGTGAGTTAAATCATATAGAAGTTGTATTTTGGACTCCTAACTTCCTGGGTATTGGTACATTAATAATTATCCTGTTTGTTTGGGGTGGTTATTATGTGCGATATACATTGTTAGAATCAGGATTTTCAGCATAAAAAACGCAGATGAACGCAGATAAACGCGGTTTTTTTGAATTGGGATTGACAGGATTAAAGGATTTACAGGATATGAGCGATCGCCTCCTCTACCTGCTCTCTGTGCGATCGCATATTTTTTAGTTTTCGACTTGACAAGCTGCAAGGTTAGTTGTACACTTATGTTATGAGTGGAAATCTGTGGGCGCAATATATATAAGGTTTTTAACAGCCTGGGTTGAGATTTTCGGAACGCAGATGAACGCAGATAGACGCAGATAGACGCAGATGGTGAAAATCAGGACAACCAACATTTAAGGATGTAGAGGATGAAAACAGAAAATCTCTCTAAAACCTCTTACCTTTGTGTCCTTTGCGTTCTTTGCGGTTCATTCTTCCATGACTTGTGCGTAATCAACCATCATCAAATAACATCCTGTAAATCCTGTAATCCTGGACATCCTGATTCAGACAAAAAAATCCTTTCAGAATAACCAACAATCATCAAATAACATCCTGTAAATCCTCAAATCCTTGACATCCTGATTATGGCATGAACGCAGATAAACGCAGATAGACGCAGATGGTGAGAATCAGGACCACCAACATTTAGGGATGTACAGAATGAAAACAGAAAATCTCTCTAAAACCTCTTACCTTTGTGTCCTTTGCGTTCTTTGCGGTTCATTCTTCCATGACTTGTGCGTAATCAACCATCATCAAATAACATCCTGTAAATCCTGTAATCCTGGACATCCTGATTCAGACAAAAAAATCCTTTCAGAATAACCAACAATCATCAAATAACATCCTGTAAATCCTCAAATCCTTGACATCCTGATTATGGCATGAACGCAGATAAACGCAGATAGACGCAGATGGTGAAAATCAGGATAACCAACATTTATGGATGTAGAGGATGAAAACAGAAAATCTCTCTAAAACCTCTTACCTTCGTGTCCTTTGCGTTCTTCGTGGTTCATTCTTCCATGACTTGTGCGTAACCAACCATCATCAAATAACATCCTGAAAATCCTGTAATCCTGGACATCCTGATTCAGACAAAAAACAGTTATACTCAAATCAGAGACTCTAAAACTGCATTTCCAGTCTGGAGACTGGGAACGAGGAAAACAAGGAAATCAAATTATGAGTATAGTATCCTTAGAAATACCAGAAGAAATATTAATCACTCTCAAAGAAACACCTGAAAATTTATCAAGAGAGTTACCAATTTTAGCCGCAGTGAAACTTTTTGAACTGGGTAAACTCTCATCAGGGAGAGCAGCACAATTAGCGGGAATTTCGCGGGTAGAATTTTTAACAATTTTAGGACGTTATCAAGTATCACCATTTTCCTTGACGGCTGAACAATTAGAACAAGATGTTAACAATGCTTAATTATTCAGTGCTTAATTCTTCAGTCATAGTCAATACTTCACCTCTGTTGTATCTTCATCAAGTTGGACATTTAGAGCTACTACAAAAGCTGTATAGTGAGATTTTAACACCTCCTGCGGTGATTGAAGAATTAGCAGTTGGTAAAAAGCAAGGAATTAATGTACCAGACATTCATTCTATTGATTGGATTTTAATTACTCCGGTAAAATCAATTAGTTTAATTCCTGCTATTATAGATTTGGGACAAGGTGAAGCAGAAGTATTAGGTTTAGGTTTAGAAAAACCTGGCAGTTTGTTAATTTTTGATGATCAATTAGCTCGACGTATTGCTAATATACACAAATTAAAATACACGGGAACATTAGGTGTTTTAGTAAAAGCTAAAAAATTAGGTTACTTATCTTCTATTGCTCCTGTGATTGCTATGTTGAAACAACAAGGAATGTGGTTAAATGATAGCATTATTAATGATGTTCTCAGATTAGCTGGAGAATCTTTCTAAAAATAGAAATACAAAAAATCATGACCACAATAATTAATCGTTACCTCACCTTAGATGAATTTCTCAAACTCCCAGAAACAAAACCAGTCAGGGAATATATCAACGGGGAAATTATCACTAAACCCATGCCCAAAGGCAAACATAGCCGCTTACAATTAAGACTATGCAACAGTATTAACGATATCACAGAAAACAAAAAAATCGCTTATGCTTTTCCTGAATTGCGTTGTAGTTTTGGTGTGCGTTCAGTAGTTCCTGATATCGCGGTTTTGAAATGGTCAAATATTCCCTTTACTGCTGAAGGTGAAGTCCCTAATGATTTTTTCATTCCTCCAGACTGGACAATTGAAATTCTCTCACCTGAACAAAATTCAACTCGCGTGATAGATAATATTTTATATTGTTTAAATCATGGTTGTTTGTTAGGTTGGTTAATAGATCCTGAAGATCGTTCTATTTTGGTTTTTCGTCCCCAACAACAACCAGAATTATTCAGAGGTGATCAACCGTTACCAATTTTAGCAGAAATCAATTTACAATTAACAGTTAATCAAATATTTGCCTGGTTGAAAATGATAGGTTAATGATGATATTTGTGTCAGAATCAGGACAACTAACATTTATGGATGTACAGGATGAAAACAGAAAATCTCTCTAAAACCTCTTACCTATCCTTCGGGAACACCTTCGGTGAACGTGTCCTTTGCGTTCTTCGTGGTTCATTCTTTAGTGACTTGTGCGTAACCAACCATCATTAAATAACATCCTGTACATCCTCAAATCCTAATTCAGATCACCTATTATAAATAAATCTATGATTCTACAAACTCACCCAACTCAAAAAACACCCATTGTCACCTGGGAACCACTTCCCACCGATTTTATTTTACCTGATGACCCAGTGGAAAATATTCAACAACCACCTTTAGCAGCTGCACTTACTGACGCTTTAGGTGCAGCAGGACGCATCCTCCCACAAATGCTGATTGGCTCTAATTTTGGGCTTGTAGCCACCTTAAACAAAAAAATCATCGTCAAAGCCCCCGACTGGTTTTATGTGCCACAGGTGCATCCTGTAGCTACTGATGTGGTACGTCGCAGTTATACCCCCAACCTCGAAGGAGAACCTGTAGCTGTGGTGATGGAATTTCTTTCTGATACCGAAGGTGGAGAATTATCAGTACGTTCCACACCACCTTACGGAAAGTTGTATTTTTACGAACACATTCTCCAAGTTCCCACTTATGTCACTTATGATCCCTACGAACCCAGTTTAGAAGTACGCTGTTTGCAAAATGGAGAATACAACAAACAAAAAGCAGACCCTAATGGACGTTTTTGGATTCCTGAACTCTCACTATTTTTAGGAATTTGGCCAGGTGAAAGATTATGTCAAACCATGAACTGGTTGCGGTGGTGGGATAGTGACGGAAATTTGCTGCTGTGGAGTAGTGAACAAGCTGAACAGGAACGTCAACGGGCTGAACAGGAACGTCAACGGGCTGAATTATTAGCAGCTAAGTTACGAGAACTAGGTATTGATCCTAACACTATCTCCTAAAATTGTGGTACGGGCATCTTGCCCGCTACAAAAAATTAAGGTGACAAACGTTGTATTTTCCAACTTCCATCATCCCACCGAGAATACAGCAACCGATCATGTAACCTGCTAGAACGTCCCTGCCAAAACTCTATTTCTTGGGGAATTACCCGAAAACCTCCCCAGTGAGGTGGTCTAGGAACTTCCTGATTTTCATATTTACGCTGGAAATCCTGTAATTGTACTTCTAAAACTTCCCGACTAGCAATTACTTCACTTTGATTAGAAGCCCACGCGCCCAAACGACTATTATGAGGACGTACTTCAAAATATCCATCCGATTCTTCAGCAGAAATCTTTTCTACACATCCCACAATTCTCACTTGTCGTTCTAATTCTGCCCACCAAAATACTAACGCAGCTTGAGGATTGGCTGTTATTTCTTGTCCTTTGTGACTGTTGTAGTTGGTAAATAAAACAAAGCCCCTTTCATCAAAATCTTTTAATAAGACCATTCTGGCTGAAGGTTTACCATCAGGGGTAGATGTAGCCAAAGTCATGGCGTTAGGTTCTAATAATTTTGCTTCTAGAGCCTGATCAAACCATAATTTAAATTGTATAAAAGGATTAGGGTTAACTTCTGTTTCATTCAAATCTTGCAAAGTGTAGTCTTTACGAAGGTCAGCAATATTTTTATCCATTGGTAATGGGTAATTGGTAATGGGTAATTGGTAATTGGTAATTATCATACATTTTATAACCTATTCCCCATTCCCTATTACCTATTCCCTATTCCCTAAGATTAAATCAAATGCGCCGTTCAGCCTCTTTACAAACTCTGCTAATTTATGGTCTGAGTGGCCCGATTATCGCTCTCAATGTCTGGCTACTGTCTCTGCTGTTTCGTTATTTCCAGCATCCAATTACTATTCTGAGTATTGCGGCAATTTTGGCGTTTTTGCTGAATTACCCGGTGAAATTATTAGAAAAAGCTAGGATTACTCGCACTCAGGCAGTGATCATAGTTTTAATCTTCACTTTAGCTTTGTTGATTATTTTGGGTTTTACCCTTGTACCGATGGTAATTGACCAAACAATCCAACTTTTAAACAAAATTCCTGATTGGTTAGCCTCCAGTCAAGACAACCTGGAAAATTTGCAAATGTTAGCACGTCAGAAACGTATAAAACTTGACCTAAGTTTAGTAACTGAGCAAATTAATGCTGGTGTGCAGAACATTCTACAACAGATAGCTTCTGGTGCGGTGGGATTTGCGGGAACTTTATTATCAGGATTGCTGAATATAGTGTTAGTAATTGTACTAGCTTTTTATATGCTGCTATATGGCGATCGCCTGTGGTATGGTTTAATTAATCTCCTGCCATCTTATATTGGCATCCCCTTCAGCAAGTCCTTACAATTAAATTTTCAGAACTTTTTCCTTAGCCAATTATTACTGGCACTGTTTATGGTGGTAGCCCTGACACCGATTTTCTTATTTTTAAGAGTACCATTTGCCCTATTATTTGCCATTATCATCGGTATTTCTGAGCTTATTCCCTTTATCGGCGCTACATTAGGGATAGGGTTGGTAACGTTATTAGTGTTTTTACAGACTTGGTGGTTAGCATTTCCAGTAGCAATGGTAGCAATTATCATGCAGCAAATCAAAGATAATATCCTATCTCCCAAGTTGCTTGGTAACTTTATCGGACTCAATCCCCTATGGATTTTTATAGCGATTTTGATGGGATTTGAAATTGCTGGTTTGTTGGGAACACTGGTTGCTGTACCCATTGCTGGTACTATCAAAGGCACTTTCGACGCTATTAAAAACAACAAAAATGGAAATTCTGTATATAGTTATGCTGTTGTTGATGATTAGTGATTGGGGACTGGTGACTGGTGACTGGGGACTGGTGACTGGTGACTGGTGACTGGTGACTGGGGACTGGTGACTGGGGACTGGTGACTGGGGACTGGTGACTGGTGACTGGTGACTGGGGACTGGTGACTGGTGACTGGTGACTGGGGACTGGGGACTGGTGACTGGTGACTGGTGACTGGTGACTGGTGACTGGGGACTGGTGACTGGGGACTGGTGACTGGTGACTGGTGACTGGTGACTGGTGACTGGTGACTGGTGACTGGTGACTGGTGACTGGTGACTGGTGACTGGTGACTGGTGACTGGTGACTGGTGACTGG
>NZ_JACJPU010000083.1:0-9097 GCF_014696235.1 Sphaerospermopsis sp. FACHB-1194
ACCTAGTACAAGTAGCCTTATTCCATCTAGGCATAGGAAAAAGAGCGAGATTACAAATAACCATCCATCACCTAGCCATTGACGGAGTTTCCTGGAGAATCTTATTAGAAGACCTACAAACAGCCTATCAGCAACTTGAGCAAGGCAAAGATATTCAGCTTCCTGCCAAAACCACCTCTTTTAAAGATTGGTCAGAGAAACTAACAGCTTATGCCCAATCACAAACCCTCAAATCGGAAGCGGCTTATTGGTTGAATGAAACTCGCGCCGCAGTTCCTTCCATCTCTGTTGACCATACAAAAGGGGAAAATACTGTTGCCGCAGCTAACACAGTTTTATTGTCTTTAAGTGAGGCAGAAACTCACGCCTTACTGCACGATGTACCAAAAGCTTACAACACACAAATTAACGACATATTACTAACAACATTAGGGTTAGTATTAAGCAAATGGACAAACTCCAAGAGAGTGCTATTCAATCTAGAAGGTCATGGAAGAGAAGAAATAGTTGATAGTGTAGATTTATCACGGACAATAGGTTGGTTTACAACCATCTTCCCAGTATTAGTAGAACTACCAGCCACAGAAAATCTAGGGGAAACATTAAAAACAGTTAAAGAACAACTGCGGGCTATTCCCAATAAAGGCATTGGTTATGGACTATTGCGCTATCTGAGTCAAGATCCAGAAATTGCTAGTCAACTAAAGACATTACCCCAAGCCGAAATCAGTTTTAATTATTTGGGTCAATTTGATCAACAGATTAATACAAATTCTTGGATGCAGCCAGCTAGTGAGTCAGCAGGAAGAATGCACGGTTTACAAAACAACCGCCCTCATCTGCTAGATATAAACAGCATGATAGTTGAAAAACAGTTGCAAATAGAGTGGACATACAGCACAAATCTTCACCAAGCAGCCACAATTGAAAAACTGGCAAAGGAATTTATAAACACATTACAGGACATCATTACTCAAAGTAGTTTATTTGACAATCCAACAATTGCTCAATTAGCATTACAAATCTCTGACCATGAAGTGCAGCAATGCCATCCCCATTTGCTTACACTCCAATCTCAAGGAAGTGCCACTCCTATATTTTGTTTACCTGGTCGTAATGGACATGGTTTCTATTTTAAAGATTTGGCTATTAACTTAGAAAATCATCCGGTTTATAGTTTAGAAACTCCAGGAAGAAATGGATTTGGTGAAGTTCCAGAGTCAGTAGAACTGCATGGTAGTCAACTGATTGATTTATTACGTGAGCAACAACCTCATGGTCCATACATACTGGCAGGATATTCAGCAGGTTCTGTTGTTGCTTTTGAAATGGCTTACCAATTGGAAAAGCAGGGTGAAAAGGTAGAATTACTGGCTATCTTAGATGCTGGATTGGTGATTCACCCTGAAGATCTAACTAAGATGACAGATACTGATTGGATGTGGGAATTACTCCTATCTATAGAAGATGTAAAGGGAATTTCATTAGGTTTGGATTATGCTGATTTAGCTGCTCAACCAGACGAGTTAGCCCGTTGGAATTTAGCCGCAGAGTATTTATACAAACATGATGTTTTACCGGAAAACTCAAGCCTGTCTTTACTCAAAACAAATATGCAGGTAACGAAACAACTAACAATTAATTATGCAAATTATCGGCCTTCTTATCAAATTTCTGCGCCCATTGGTTTATTCCGCGCTGAAGAAGTGGATGAAGTTAATCTAAAACAACTTCGTGCTATTTATAATTACGATTTACCAGATTGGGGATGGCAAGATTGCACAGAAGACTCTGTGAAAGTAATATCTGTACCTGGAAATCACTTACGGATGCTGTATGAACCTAATGTCAAAACCTTAGCCTCACATTTACGGATGATGATCACTTAACTAGGGGTTGCTGAATAAACCAAAAACCTCTGACAGGGGGACAAAGTACCTTGAAACCAAGACTCTGTAACCCTTTCAATCTTGTTAGACATAAAAAGATACAGAGCAATTTCCCCCCTTATTGATTCCATTGTCAATAATTTCCTTGGGAAAATCCTATTTTACGTTCGTGTGACAGGAGTTTTCATTTTTTTAGACCACAGTAAGGGCGAAGCATTCGGACAATTAATTATCGGTTTTTACCGAAGACTATCATCCGAATGCTGATGCTTCCAGCACGCTTCGCGAACGCCCCTACATTGTTGACGCGAAACCTAAATCAAAATGTGGTTTATTTACCTGAAAATAGCTGTAATCCTAAAATTGGTTTGATCTTTTGAATAGACTTCTCTTTCAAATCCTTGCAGGATAAGCTTTTCAGTCATGATTGTCCCCCCGTTAGCATATTGTCTATTTCTAATTAATTGTCAATAATTTTCATTTATTGACAATTAATAAAAACTTAATTCACTCCTGAAACTCTTGTTAATCAACACTTGCAGGTTATTCTCTTACGTCGAACTCAGGTTTTCATTAAGTTCGTTCTCAACTTTTTCAGCAATCTCTAGTTAACAGTCTTAACTGTCTGCTTAAATGTTTAAAATGCTCTTGCAGTTGACTGCTAAACCTGAGATTATCTGTTTGCTTAGTAAGTATAAATTTTACCAACCAATTTAAAAACCATTAATTTTAAGTTAAAATAAATGAATGTTTTACCTTATAATCAGCGTTAATTGAAAAAATTAAAAAAATAATTAATAGCAGCTTGAATCTTAATAAGGATATATAAAGATAATGCATTTAGATCACCATAGTCAAATTTTAGGGACTTCAATTAATCAAAGTTTTGCATACCAACAAGAAATAGAAGTTGCTATTCGGTCGAGTTTGACTGTAGATGATTGTGTAGTTATCAAAAGACAGACAAAAAAGGGAAAACAGGAATTAATAGCTTATATAGTTCCATCGGGTTTGTTTGCACCAGAACAAATTTTAGATCATCTGCAAACAATTATCCCCAGTGAGTTAATACCTGCCGCATTTGTACCCATATCTACCATACCCCTAACAGATGCAGGTTATATCGATGAAGTTACTTTATCGAATTTAGAAGTGATTAACTCTGATGTAATGAGAGATTTAGAAAAGCAATTAGAGTCATTGTCAGACATTGATCGGGTTGCGGTGGTTGTTGAACCTGTGGTTAAAAGTATTCCTCCTGTGCATTTGGAAGAGTTATTAGGGGAGAGTCAAGCAAACCTCTATGAAAATAACCAACAAGAAATACAAGCAAATACACATAGTCAGAAAATAGAAGACAAAAATTATTCTGCTTCAAAAAAGTTAGCCATTAGTCACGGTGAACCACTACCATACTCTCCAGACGCTCCTAAAAATTTAGTAGAAGTATTACAAAGAGCCGCTAAAAATTCAAACGAAGGTATTATCTATATTAAATCCGATGGCAGTGAGACAGTTCAATCTTACAAAGAATTATGGCAGAATGCCCAACGAATTTTAGCAGGACTAAGAAAATTAGGACTTAAACCTCAAGACAAAGTAATTTTTCAATTAGCAGATAACCAACATTTCATCTGTGCTTTTTGGGGTTGTGTGTTGGGTGGTTTTGTTCCAGTTCCAGTATCCATTGCGCCTATTTATGAACCAGGTAATAATACAGCTAGTAAATTAAAAAACACATGGGAGATGTTAGAGAAACCCTTGGTACTAACAAGTGTTTCTTTATCTGCTGACATTGATGATTTTGCCAGAGTTTTAAACTTAGAAAACTTTAAAATTGCCACTGTTGATCATTTAAGTCAATGTGAACCAGATTTCAACATATATGATAATCAACCAGAAGATTTAGCAATTTTGCTTTTGACTTCTGGCAGCACGGGTACACCCAAAGCCGTTATGCAGACTCACAGTAGCTTAATAGCACGTTGTGCTGGTACTACCGTGATGAATGCTTATACAAGTGAAGATATCACGTTAAATTGGTTTTCCTTAGACCATGTTGTGGGAATAATTATGTTCCATTTACGGGATGTTTATGTTGGCTGCCAACAAATTCATGGGAACTCTGAATTAGTTTTACAAAAACCTACAACATGGCTAGATTGGATTACTCATTATCGCGTTACCGTGACTTGGGGTCCTAATTTTGCTTATAGCTTAATCAATGAGCAACTAGAAAAGATCAAAAATATCCCAACACCAACTTGGAATTTATCTTCACTCCGATTAATTCATAATGGAGGAGAACTGATCGTTGCTAAAACAGCAAGAAAATTTTTGCAGCTAGTTCAGTTATATCACCTACCAGCTACCGCAATGCACCCAGGTTGGGGAATGTCTGAAACATCTTCTGGTGTCGTATTTGCCGATAGTTTTTTACTAGATTCAACTACAGATGAGCAGAAATTTGTAGAATTGGGTTCACCTATTCCTGGATTTTCTATGCGAATTGTAGATAATCAAAATCAGGTAGTTGAAGAAAATACTATTGGTTGTTTACAGGTAAAAGGTGCATCTGTTACTATCGGTTACTATCAAAATCCACAAGCAAACCAAGAAGCTTTTACTGCTGATGGTTGGTTGAATACAGGGGATTTAGGCTTTCTTGATCAAGGACGTTTAACCATTACTGGCAGAATCAAAGATGTAATTATTATTAATGGATTAAATTACTACTGTCACGAAATTGAAGCTGCTGTTGAAGAAATTACAGGAATAGAAGTTTCTTATACAGCTGCTTGTGCAGTCAGACAACCAGGAAGCAATACTGATAAATTAGCAATATTTTTCCATACTTCTTTTGATGATGATCAAAGTTTATTACCTCTCCTCAAAGAAATTCGTGCTTGTGTTGTGAACAAGGTGAGAATAAATCCTGATTATTTAATTCCCGTAGCTAAAGAAATTATTCCTAAAACTGCTATTGGCAAAATTCAACGTTCTCAACTCAGTCAACGTTTCCAAACAGGTGAATTTCAATCAATCATTAAACAAATTGATATATTACTAGGCAATAGTAATACTATTCCCAATTGGTTTTACCGTCAAGTATGGAAACCTAAATCACCCATTAATGTTAATTCCTCTTTAACTATTACTAATACAACTCTAGTATTTCTCGATGCTTGGGGATTGGGTGACTATTTAGGTCAAACATTGTCAGAAAATAAACTGACCTATATTACCGTTGCACCTGGAGAAGAATTTAAAAAAATCAATCGTAACCATTATGTTATTAATCCAGAAATAGCCAAAGACTATCAACTTTTAATAGCATCCCTAGCAGCAGATAATATTATTATTGGGCAGATTGTCCATCTCTGGACTTACGATAAATATCAGGAAATTAACAGTATTGATAGCTTAGAAAAAGCCCAAGCACAGGGAATATATAGTTTATTATTCCTAGTGCAAGCCTTAGAAAAAAATCATAGCTTTGATCAAAATATTCAATTATTATTTATTTCTTCTCATCTCCAAGCTATCTGCTCAGATGATCCTATAGCTTATGAAAAATCAACAGTATTAGGATTATTAAAAACCATTCCTCAAGAACTACCGCAAATAAATTGTCGCCACATTGATTTACCCTTCGCTGAAGTTGAAAAAAATGGTGGTTACATTCTCCAAGAAATGCAAATCTCCTCAAAAGAACGAGAGGTAGCATACAGAAACGGACAGCGTTTAATTTCTCGCTTAGAACAAGTTGATTTTACAAGCCAACCTCACTCCTCAACTACCTTCAAACAAGGAGGAACGTATTTAATCACTGGGGGTATGGGTGGTATAGGTATTGAAATTGCTCGGTATTTGTTAAAACATTACCAAGCTAAATTATTATTAGTTGGTAGAACTCCTTTAACTTCAGAAAAACACATCAAACTCTATCAAGAACTAGCGCAGCTTGGGGGAGAAGTAATTTATGAAGCCGTTGATATTTGCGACTTAAAACAGTTGCAAACAATAGTAGAAAAAGCTCAATTCAGATGGGGCAAAAATCTCGATGGAATACTGCATTTAGCCGGAACTTTGCACGAACAACAGGTAGTAGCAGAAACCCAGGAAAACTTAGCAGCAATTCTACATCCCAAGGTTTTGGGATCTTGGGTATTGCATCAATTAGCAAAAGAAAATCAGGATACTATTTTTATTAACTTTTCTTCAGTAAATGGGTTTTTCGGTAGCACTGCTGTGGGTGGTTATGCTGCTGCTAATAGTTTTCTCGATAGTTTTACTCATTACCAAAATTCCCAAAATAAATTAACCAACAATAAATTAACCAGCTATTGTTTGAGTTGGAGTATGTGGGATAATACGGGAATGAGTCAAGGATATCAGATGAAAAATCTGATCCGTGCCAAGGGTTATTATATTATGTCTTCCTCCGAAGCAATATCTTCCATGCTGGCCAGCTTATACCATCAGCAACATAATTTGTTGATCGGTTTAGATGGCAGTAAGCAAAATATTCAACGGTGGCAGTCATCAAGTTTTAATTTACAAAAATTAACTGCCTATTTTACAGCTAAGACTAATAAGACTAAGGAAGTTGTTAAATTACCTAGTCTAAAGGTACAAGATGATTTCGGGAGTGTATGTATTTATGAGTCCGTAGAATTACCAAAAATGCCATTTCTTAAAAATGGTGAAATTGATCATGCTAAACTGATCAAAAGAAGTAACAATCAAGACAATAGGGAGCAGATTGAACCACGGAACGAGATAGAATTAAAAATTGCCCAATGTTGGCAACAAGTTTTAAAAGTTACACTTTTAGGCATTGATGACAACTTTTTTGAATTGGGTGGTAATTCATTATTAGCTGGTCAAGTAATTGCTCGGTTAAGAGAAAATTTCTCTTTAGAATTGTCTTTACAGCGTTTTTTGCAAACACCTACTATTGCTGGGTTATCTCAAACAATTACAGTAATTAAAACAGTAACTCAAAGTCAAAATAATTTGACTGAAACATCAGCACAAGAATACGAAGAGGATTATTTATAAAATGGCTATATTTGAATTTTTATCATTACTGAATAATTTAAATATCAAAGTTTGGCTTGAGGATGGTCAATTACGTTTTCGCGCTCCTAAAGGAGCAATGACGGCAGAAATAAAACAGCAAATTAAAGAACGGAAAACAGAAATTATTGCTTTTTTACAAGAAGCGCAAACAGCTACACAAATAACTTCTTTGTCTTTAGTTCCCGTTACCAGAGATCAAGATTTACCTTTATCTTTTGCCCAACAAAGAATGTGGTTTCTGTCTCAGTTGGATGGAGAAAGCACATCTTATAATGAAAGTTTCCAACTCAGAATTGTTGGTAAGCTTTCTTGGACTGCTTTAGAAAAAAGTATCAACGAAATTATCCGCCGTCATGAAGCTTTAAGAACTAACTTTCCTACAGTAGAAGGTATCCCTTTTCAGGTAATTAAACCTAATTTAACTCTCAATATTCCTGTGATAGATGTACAAGATTTCACAGAAACTGCTGTACAACAAATTATCAATCAAGAGGTTAGCAAGTCTTTTGATTTAGGGACTGATACCTTAATAAGAGTTACTTTACTACAGCAAGAACCAGAATCCCATTTGTTGCTGATCACCATGCACCACATCATCATAGATGGTTGGTCAATGGGGATATTTTTCAAAGAATTAGAAGCACTTTATTCAGCGTTTATTCAGGGAAAACCAAGTCCTTTAACAGAGTTAACAATACAATACGCTGATTTTGCTCTTTGGCAACGGAAATGGTTAACTAAAGAAGTTGAAGACAAGCAACTGGAATACTGGAAACAACAGTTAGCAGACGCACCTCCTTTGTTGGAGTTACCAACAGACTATCCACGTCCCCCAGAGCAAACTTTCGCCGGCGCTAGTGTAGAATTTCATATTGATGCAGATTTAACCTCTCAACTTATCACCCTCAGTCAAAAGTCAGGTGTAACTTTGTTTATGACCTTGTTAACAGCTTTTGCTGTGGTACTGCATCGTTACAGTGGTCAGGATGATATTTGTATTGGTTCACCTTTTGCTAACCGAGATCGCCGAGAAATTGAGACATTAATTGGCTTTTTTGTCAATACTTTGGTTTTGCGTACCCAGTTACAAGGTAATCCTAGTTTCTCCCAGTTACTAGAAAAAGTTCGTTCTGTGGTTGGGGATGCTTATGCACACCAGCATATACCATTTGAGCAAGTAGTAGAGGCATTAAAACCGGAACGTTCTCTGGGCTATAATCCACTGTTTCAGGTGATGTTTGTGCTGGAAAACTTCTCCCTGGATACTTTAGAGTTACCTGGTATTAGTCTGACTCCAGAAATTATAGATAGAGGTAGTGCAAAGTTTGATTTAGGTCTCTCGATGTGGCAGACACAACAGGGATTAATTGGATATTGGGAATATAACACCGATATTTTTGCTCCTGATACTATTGGGAGAATGATTAATCATTTTCAGACTTTGTTGGCAGGGATAGTGAAGAACCCAGAGCAAAGAATAGGAGAGTTACCACTACTAACTGAGTCAGAAAAACACCAACTATTAACAGAATGGAATAATACTCAAGTTGAATATCCTGTTGATAAGTGCATCCATCAGTTATTTGAAGAGCAGGTAGAGAAAACACCGAATGCAATAGCAGTAGTGTTTGAAAACGAACAACTCACCTATCAGCAATTGAATAGTCGGGCGAATCAGTTAGCACATTACTTACAATCTTTGGGTGTAAAACCAGAGACATTAGTAGGGATTTGTGTAGAACGTTCCCTAGAAATGGTAATTGGATTATTAGGGATACTCAAAGCAGGAGGGGCGTATGTACCCCTAGACCCAGAGTATCCCCAAGAACGCCTGAGCTTCATGTTAGAAGACGCTCAAGTATCAGTGCTGTTAACACAAAAATCACTATTAAATCAATTACCCTTAGACAATAGAGAAAAGCCTTATCAGGTAATTTGTTTAGAGCAACTTGTACTGAGCGAAGTCGAAGTAAACACCTTTAACTTAGAATTAACAGAAAACCCCAATCATCAAAGTCAACCAGAAAACTTAGCCTACGTAATTTACACCTCCGGTTCAACAGGAAAACCCAAAGGAGTAACAATAGAGCATCGCGCCATAGTCAACTTAAGTTTAACCTGGG
>NZ_JACJPU010000084.1:0-8570 GCF_014696235.1 Sphaerospermopsis sp. FACHB-1194
GAAAAAGAAAGATGGGCAATGGAAAACCAAAGGGATGAATGTTTTGCCGATATGTACGTACATCCCCAGGAAACAGACTATAATATTGATACATTATTTGAATTAATAGACGCTTCAGAATTAGACTATCCTGTACATCCTAAAATCCTGGTTATCCTGATTCTGACAAAAGAATATATCTTTATTATTCACAGACAATCTATCAATTAAAATCCTGGTTATCCTGATTCAGAAAATCACATTAATACACTTTCTTTCACCTGCAATTTATTTATAATACTTTCTTCTAAAAGATGATAGAGGAAATGCGGAGTTTTTAAATTAGCTGAATGTAATAGATTTTGATAGACTTGACAAGCTGATTCATCATTTAAAATCCGGTTGTGAATTATTCTGGTCCATTCCGGTGCAGTTATCATTAATTGTGGAACAACTTCAATAAATGCTGTAATTTGTTTTTCCATATCAAAAGATTCCAGAAAATGAATTAAGCTAAACATCACTTCTGGCTGTTGACATTGATCATCTAAAATTAGATGATAGGCAGATAAATCATTTTCATTAGGATTTTCAGCTATTGCGGTTAAAGCATTTTCAAAATTTGTAACTTGTGCTTCTGTTTGCATCAATCGGTTATCTTTCAAGATTTCTAGTAAATTGTTTTGATTCATGGTTTTTACCTCATTTAAAAAAAATAGATTGCCAAGTTACTTTATTGAGTTTGATTAATGCTTGCAAACTTTCCCTGATTCTTCTATTATACAAACCTTGAGAAAGATAAATAGAACGTACATCCCAAATTTCTTGTGCTAAGGTTACTCTGGGTGATAAGTTTAAATTAGGACGTTTACCATAAGAAATTGTTTGCCGATGACGGCCTCCTTTTCCTGGTGATAAATGTTCCATCATTATGGCATATCCTTGGTCTGTTGTATAACCTGGAACTTTCGCTTTCATAAAAGCATCCGCAGGTATATGATGAGGTGTGAGGTTATCTCCTCTACGTCCCTTTTTTAGTAAGTCTCCATAAGTACCTACAGTTCCTTCTCCTGGGATGAGTTGAGGTTGATGATTAATAATTTTTTTACTCCTGTTTAGCTATTTCTATTGTTTAGTATTTTGATTATAAAGGAAGAAAAGGAATAATTAGGGTTTGCTGAATCAGGATTTTCAGGATTTAAGAATTTTCAGGATGATATTTGTCTGAATCAGGATTTCCGGGATTAAAGGATTTTCAGGATGATATTTTTTGTCTGAATCAGGATGTCCAGGATTAAAGGATTAACAGGATATTTTTGATCATTTATGGTTTTCTTTGAATGATATGGGAATATATTTTTTATCTCAATCAAAATTTATTATCATTAAATATTTACAGAAAATCTATAAACTGCAATCTTGTACATCCTCAAATCCTGGTTATCCTGATTCAAACAAGAGAATATATCTTTATTATTCACAGAAAATCTATAAACTGCAATCCTGTACATCCTCAAATCCTGGTTATCCTGATTCAGACAAGAGAATATATCTTTATTATTCACAGACAATCTACAAATAACAATCCTGTACATCCTAAAATCCTGGTTATCCTGATTCTGACAATCACAATAAACAATATATAAATATTGCAAAATTGAATTTACCTATTTTTTGATAGTTAAAAACCTGAAAGAAATATTATTACCTTCCCAGTATTCCTGCGCTGAATTTAAAATATCCAATGCTATTTGGTACTGTGTCGGTTCAGCTTGAGCAAAGATATCAGCATGATCTTATGATATGACATATCTTTGAGCCGGACACCATGTTAAATCGGTGATACATTCATCAAAAGCATCCCAGTTAGCGCCGAAGTATGTAGGAAATTCCATTACTTCAGCAGCTTGTTTTAAAAATGTTTGTTTGTTATTGATTTTTTTACCGTTAAGATGGAAAACTTTTTGATTCATAGATTTATGATGAGGAAATAGGTTAGTAAAATTGTCAGAATCAGGATGTCCACCGATTAAAGGATTAACAGGATGATAAAATATAAAATGGGCGATCGCTAATAAAGTCCTATAAATCTTAACATCATCTAGACGATAATTTTAACTATTTTCAAGTATTGTGTTATAATCAATTCAGAATTAGAAGAGTAAAAATATCATGATTTTAGCTGTTAAAAATGCTCTTTCCACAATTGCACCCAAGTTAACTTATGATGTGTTGATTGAAAATCAAGCAGATGGTACGGTTAAAGCTACACTGTTAAGTTTACCAGAATGTCAAGGTTTTGGTGCAAATAAAGAAGAAGCATTAAATAATCTGATTCAACTTTTTCAAGCACGAAAACCAGAAATAGTGACTTTAGAAATTGAAGCACCGAAAACAGAACATCCTTGGATGAAATTTGCAGGAATGTTTGAGGATGATCCACATTTTGATGAAGTGCAAGAATATATAGCAGAATATCGTCGTGAATTAGATACAGAGATGGAGGAATATTATCAACAAATTGAAACCAAGGAGAAGAGTAAATGAGCTTATGGATACTAGATACAGATCACGTTTCTCTATTTCAACGCAGAAATTCATTTATTGTCCAGCGTGTTAATAGTGTCAATTTTGAAGAAATTGCCATAACCATTATTACTGCGGAGGAACAATTGCGTGGTAGATTCAATGTAATTAGAAATACCTCGTCATCGGATAAATTAATATTAGCTTATGCAAATTTTCAGGCTAATTTAGAGTTTTTCAAAACTATCAATGTCCTAGAATTTAGCGAAAATGCAGGTAATATTTACAGTGAATTAATTAAACAAAAAATCCGTGTTGGTACTCAAGATTTACGCATTGCTGCAATTACTTTATCAGTGAATGGGATTTTAGTTACTCGTAATTGGAAGGATTTTGAAAAAGTGCCAAATTTGCGTTTAGAAGATTGGAGTATTAGTTGATAATTTCTGAATCAGGATTTCCAGGATTAAAGGATTTTCAGGATGGTTTTTTTTGTCTGAATCAGGATGTCCAGGATTAAAGGATTTATGGCTAACGCCACGCTTCGCTATCAGGATGTTTTTGATCATTTATGGTTTTCTTTGAATGATAGGAAATATATTTTTTATCTGAATCAGAATTTATCATCATTAAATATTCACAGACAATCTACAAATAACAATCCTGTACATCCTCAAATCCTGGTTATCCTGATTCAGACAAGCTATTTTTTGATAGTTAAAAACTTGAAAGAAATATTATTACCTTCCCAGTATTCTTTGGCTGAATTTAAAATATCCAATGCTATTTGGTACTGTGTCGGTTCAGCTTGAGCAAAGATATCAGCATGATCTTATGATATCACATATCTTTGAGCCGGACACCATGTTAAATCGGTGATACATTCATCAAAAGCATCCCAGTTATTGCCGAAGTATGCAGGAAATTCTATTGCTTCAGCAGCTTTATTTAAAAATGTTTGTTTGTTATTGATTTTTTTACCGTTAAGATGGAAAACTTTTTGATTCATAGATTTATGATGAGGATGCACGGTTACTGTACGGTTACTGAGCGAAGTCGAAGTAAGTCGAAGTACAGGATGATAAAATGAACCATTGCTAATAAAATCCTATCAATGACTACTTTAACCGCCATATCTTGATAGTGTTGTCCCAACTCCCACTAGCCAGAGTTTGACCATCGGGGCTGTATGCTACTGAATAAACCGATTCAGAATGACCAGGGAGGGTTTGTAGGAGGTTTCCCGTTTTTACATCCCACAGTTTGATAGTCTCGTCATACACCCCACCACTAGCCAGAGTTTGACCATCGGGGCTGTATACTACTGACTGAACCGCGATAGAATGACCAGGGAGGGTTTGTAGGAGGTTTCCTGTTTTTACATTCCACAGTTTGATAGTCTTGTCACCACCCCCACTAGCCAGAGTTTGACCATCGGGGCTGTATGCTACTGAATAAACCGATTCAGAATGACCAGGGAGGGTTTGTAGGAGGTTTCCCGTTTTTACATCCCACAGTTTGATAGTCTCGTCATACACCCCACCACTAGCCAGAGTTTGACCATCGGGGCTGTATACTACTGACTGAACCGCGATAGAATGACCAGGGAGGGTTTGTAGGAGGTTTCCTGTTTTTACATTCCACAGTTTGATAGTCTTGTCACCACCCCCACTAGCCAGAGTTTGACCATCGGGGCTGTATGCTACTGACCTAACCAAGTCAGAATGACCAGTGAAGGTTTGTAGGAGGTTTCCCGTTTTTACATTCCACAGTTTGATAGTCTTGTCACCACTCCCACTAGCCAGAGTTTGACCATCGGGGCTGTATGCTACTGAAGAAACCCACCTAGAATGACCAGAGAGGGTTTGCAGTAGGTTTCCCGTTTTTACATCCCACAGTTTGATAGTCTCGTCACCACTTCCACTAGCCAGAGTTTGACCATCGGGGCTATATGCTACTGAATTAACCGAGTAAGAATGACCAGGGAGGGTTTTTTGCAAAGAGATGCTACTAGATAAATTTGCAATTACAAGTATGGGATCGACTGGAAACACTCCATAACGTGCATAGCCATAGATTTCAGTTCCTATAAATCCTATAAATCCTAATAAGCAGGTTATTAAGTAGGTTATTAATAGTTTTCTCAGTTTCGTATTTTTGAAGGGAATTGTTGTTTGAAGCACTGGAATTGTGCCAAGTGGACTCTGAGGTTTAGAAACTGCTGGTTGCGAAACCTGAGATGGAGTTTGCTGAACTGGTGCTTTATTAATAGATGCTACAACCTGCCAAATCTTGATATTGTCACCACTCCCACTAGCCAGAGTTTGACCATCGGGGCTGTATGCTACTGAAAGAACCGAGCTAAAATGACCAGGGAGGGTTTGTAGGAGGTTTCCTGTTTTTACATCCCATATCTTGATAGTGTTGTCATAACTCCCACTAGCCAGAGTTTGACCATCGGGGCTGTATGTTACGGAATTAACCGAGTCAGAATGACCAGAGAGGGTTTGCAGTAGGTTTCCCGTTTTTACATTCCACAGTTTAATAGTCTTGTCATCACTCCCACTAGCGAGAGTTTGACCATCGGGGCTGTATGCTACTGAATTAACCCTGTGAGAATGACCTTCAAAGGTTTGCAGTAGGTTTCCCGTGTTTACATTCCACAGTTTGATAGTGCTGTCCCTACTCCCACTAGCGACCGTTTGACCATCAGGGCTGTATGCTACTGAATAAACCCACTCAGAATGACCAGTGAGAGTTTGCAGTAACTTTCCCGTGTTTACATTCCACAGTTTAATAGTCTTGTCATCACTCCCACTAGCGAGAGTTTGACCATCGGGGCTGTATGCTACTGAATAAACCCAGTGAGAATGACCAGTGAGGGTTTGTAGTAGGTTTCCCGTTTTTACATCCCACAGTTTAATAGTGTTGTCACTACTCCCACTAGCCAGAGTTTGACCATCGGGGCTGTATGCTACTGAATAAACCCAGTGAGAATGACCAGTGAGGGTTTGTAGTAGGTTTCCCGTGTTTACATTCCACAGTTTGATAGTGCTGTCACTACTCCCACTAGCCAGGGTTTGACCATTAGGGCTGTATGCTACTGAAATAACCAAGTGAAAATGATCTTTGAGGGTTTGGAGGAGGTTTCCTATGAATTGATTACTATTAACTTGTGGTTGTGATGTTGATTTCACCACAGCAGATGAATTTACCTTAACAACAGCAGGAAAAATATCAACACCAAGATTTGTAGAGCGATCGCACCAATAACAACTACCATAAGTTCTACTATAATAATGACTATCTACCCTGCCACATATAGTTAAATTCTCATTTCCTATTCTCAAAGCTTCCAACCACTCCTTAGCAGTCGGACGTAAATGAGGATTTTTATACCCATCATTAAAACATCTGAGAAAACATTCCCGAATTGCAGGATGAACAATTATCATAGGAATTGTTCTCTCTACACGCTCAATCAAACTATTTTCAGAATACAACCATATACCGCGCTTAATAAGTTCATTAGGTTCTGGAGTTTCCCCAGCACCTGTCCATTTTCCCTGAAAAGGAGTATTAGCAGCAAATAACAATTGATAAATAATTACTGCTAACCGAAATCTATCATGTACTTCTGTTTGATCAATTTTATGAAAATCTTTACCAATTAATTCTGGTGGTGTATATTCTGGTGTACCAACTAAACAACGATAAACTTTACTATTTTTAGGATTTATCACCTGAAAAGAATCTGTATCAATAATAGAAGGTAAAGCCTGATTATTAACTAAAATATTTTGTGGTTTAATATCTCCCACAACATAACCAGCTTCATGTAATGCGGCAATAATTGAGGCAATATTTAAAGCGGTAGTATGCAGAAACCGCCAATCAATCTCAAGTTTTAATCTCTTGCGAAGCTGGGGGTTATAAATATTAATAAGTTCTTTTCCACCCTTAACTTCTGGCATTAAAAAGCCTACAAAATCACCCTGCTCATTTTTTAATGGTGACTTAGGCCAAGTAAAGGAAATATGATGAAGATGGGCATTTGGTTCTTGTGGTGGGTAATCTATCATTACTGCTAGTTTTTGAACCCGTTCAGGTGTTGGTGAATGGTAAATTTTAGCTAAATAACCATGATGATTAGTTCGCCAAACTTTTGCTTCTCCACTAACAGCTATTTCACTTAATAGAGTAATTGATTTTCCTGTAATGCCACAGGTAAGAACTGTCATATAATTTTCAGTAAATTGGATGAAATAAATATCAAATAGTATTGTTGACTAGGACGGGCTAGAAGCCCATCTCACAATAAATAGATAACTCTTGTGGAGTGGGCATCCTGCCCGCCCATCATTTAATTGAGTCTACTAAATCTCTTTTTCCCAGATACACAAAACCAAAGTTTTATCATCATCAGTACGAGCATTTAACCTTCCTGATTTGAGAAAATCAATAATATATTGATCATCATTTTCCGGCTTTTCTGTTTCTTGCAAATATTGTCAATAAATCATTAACTTATATTAGAAGTCGGGGATCTGGTTGATACAAATTAAGTAATAATTTGCCCCCATCCCACCGGCGGTAATGCTACAGCTTCCCCAACTTTGCCACTAGAAACCCGTTTCATGGAAGTGGAAAGCCAAACAAATAAAGAGCGAAAATCTAAACCATTCAGAGTTACTGGAGGACGTTCTGGAGGGGCAATTTGTCGGAGTTTATTCATATCTGCACCCTGAACACCAACGGTAAAAAACAACATTCGGCGCTGTGCGTCTTCTTCTCTCACCCTTTGCGCTGCATTTTGCCAATAATCTGTAGGCGCACCATCGGTAATTAAAAATACCCAAGGACGATAATAATGGACACCGTTATCTTTATACGACTGTTTGCGGGTTTCTAATAAATCTAAAGCGTATTCTATCGCCTCACCCATGGGCGTTACACCATCTGCTTCTAGCTTTGGCAGTGTAAAATGGTCTATAGTGACAAAATCTTGCGTCAGTTTCACCGGTCCAAAGGTGACAATAGCAACTTCTACACTTAAAGAAGCTTGAGCATCTTTCATTACATCTTCTTTGAAAGCCGCCAAACCTCTATTTAACTCCTGGATAGGTTGCCCTGACATTGAACCAGAAGTATCCAACAAAAGAATTACCGGACAACGATTCTCAGGGTTTTCCACAAATTCGGGCATTCCTACTGGCATTATTGATACTCCTGGTTAATCAACTGGTTAATCACAACTAGATGCTGAATATTATATTTTAGATTATACTCGTTAACACCTAATCTAACACGGGTATTTTTACGGAATCAATACCTTGCCTAAACTGGAAGCAAGTAGCAACCAAAAACGAGTACATTCATATAATGTTTTTTATAAAAGAGTCAGTGATGAAACTTAAAATTGCCAGTAACCGTTAAACTAAATATAAATAACCATCAGGATCAACAAATGAAAGCAATAGAAGTCACAGGAAACATTGATGAAAAAGGGGCATTATTTTTAGACCAAACCCTGAATGTAGAAATACCCGGAAAAGTCAGAGTAATAATTCTCTTTCCTGAACCTACAGATAACTTAGAAAATGATCATGATGATACTCCCATTGAAGAAATAAAAGCTAGTTTAAAAAGAGCAGTACAAGAAGCAAAAATAGGAAAACGTATTCCCCTATCTCAAATGTGGGAGGGAATAGATGTCGAATGAACTGCCAATAGTAGAAATAGACTTAACACCTGAATACAAAAGCAACTTGCGTTCTCTAGCTAAGAGATACCGGAATATTCGTTCTGATACTCAAGTAATAATTGAGTAAATTCAAATCTGCAATTTTCTAGGTGATAGAATATCTGGACTGGGTGAAAATTACATTGTCTTTAAAGTCAGAGTTAAAAATAGCAACATTCAAAAAGGCAAAAGTGGTGGTTATCGCATCATTTATCAAGTTGAATCACCAACCAGTGTACTTTTATTAACCATTTACTCTAAATCATATCTAGAAGATATCACCCCACAGGAAATTAAAAACATTTTAGCTGAGTCAAATCAA
>NZ_JACJPU010000085.1:0-8181 GCF_014696235.1 Sphaerospermopsis sp. FACHB-1194
TGCCGTCGATGTCAACGGGAGGAGCAGCGATAAATGCGATGATGAAGCAAGTGGTTGCTGCTAACAGGGTGGGGATCATTAATACACCGAACCAGCCGATGTAAAGGCGGTTGTTGGTGCTGGTGATGAATTCACAAAAACGATCCCATACGTTGGCGCTTTGGCGCTGTTGAATGGCGGTTGTCATGTTCTTATGATTGCGTTTTATGTATGTATGTTTTGGTAGGTGTTTCTACCTGATGACTTTATAGTAGGTCAAATATTTCGATTTGTAAAGGGGTTTTCGTAATATTTTTTAAAATTTTTCTCACAGGATCAGAAAACCTAGATATAGTAAGGGTTACAGGCTTTATATTTTTGTAAACCTATTCTCTGGATTGTAAAAATGCTCTCATCTAGTCCCAAGGTAGTCACTTATAGTCCTGCATATACTCTTGTTCCTACTTACGAATGTTTTAATAGATGTAGTTATTGTAATTTTCGTGTTGAACCAGGTTCACTTCCTTGGATGACGCTAGAACAAGCAGAGAATATTTTATTACCTTTAAAAAATCAAAATGTCTGTGAAATACTCATTCTCAGCGGTGAAGTCCATCCTTTATCATCAAGGCGGGAAAAGTGGTTTCAGCTTATTTATGATTTATGTACTTTAGCTTTATCAATGGGATTTTTACCCCATACCAATGCCGGACCACTGAGTTTTACGGAAATGGAAAAGCTGAAAAATGTTACTGTTTCGATGGGGTTGATGTTGGAACAGTTGACACCCAAGTTATTAAATACTGTTCATCGTCATGCACCTAGTAAATTACCTCAAGTGCGTTTACAACAATTACAATGGGCGGGAGAGTTGCAAATTCCCTTTACGACTGGGTTGTTATTGGGAATAGGAGAAAGTGAAGATGATCGCTGGGAAACTTTAACAGCTATTTCTGAGTTGCATCAACGCTATCAACATATACAAGAAGTTATTTTGCAACCCCACAGTCCGGGAAGTCAGCAAACCTTTAACGCAGAAGCTTTTGATCCTCATCAACTACCGCACGTGATCAGGAAAGCACGGGAAATTTTACCCGCAAATATTACAATTCAAATTCCGCCTAATTTAGTGCTAGATGAAAATTGGTTACTAGCGTGTTTAGATGCAGGTGCGAGAGATTTGGGGGGTATAGGTCCAAAAGATGAAGTTAACCCAGATTATCCCCATTTACAGGTTCAGAGATTAAGAGAAATTTTACACTCTGGGGGCTGGGAGTTAGTAACCAGGTTGCCTGTTTATCCTCAGTTTCTAAGAAATAGGTAATTAGGGTTTGCTGAATAAACATGAAAATATTACAGGTCAGGGATTTTAGGCAATTTGAAATTGAAAAAGTGTATATCACAGCCTTTTGCTAGTCCATGAAGTATAAAATAAGAGTAAAAAAGCAATGCACCAACAAGGTTTTACTATTATCTGTGTAGGCTGACTTTAGCCTGATACTGCTAGTAGCAAAAAAATTTTTTCCAACGTATTAATCCCAAGTGAAATTGGGGAATGCTGAAACATAGGAAATAGTAACCTCATCCCAGCGGTTACACAACTTACAGTATGTAGCAAGTATCAAGGTAGCAGTAGCAATGATAGAGCCTGAAAACAAACTATTTGCCCCCAATGATGGTTGGAATGGTTTAGACACAAAAGAAGAACAACGCATCAGAGTATTGTTAGACTTGGGTTTACGGCAACCAGAAACAATTCCGGTATTTGAAGAAGCTACTCAAACAGCTGCTCACTTTTTGGCAGCAGAAATTTCTATTTTGGGATTTATGGACCAAGAAGTTCACTGGTTCAAATCATCAGTGGGTTTATCAAGATTAGGTCTCATGAATGATCTAGCACAAAAACGTCAATTATTACGACGGGATTCTTTTTGCTCTCAGGTGGTAGAAAATTCTCAAACATTAGTTATTAATGATACAAAAGCAGCAATAAATACACCAATATCTACCAGTAAGTTAGTCCAAAAATATGGCATCCGTTCCTACTTGGGAGCGCCATTAATTGATGCTTCAGGATACTGCTTGGGTGCATTGGCAGTCATGAATCGTCAGCCACGCAATTTTACAGATCGAGAAATTGAGTTTTTGCAAATCATCGCTCGTTGGTGCATGAGTGAATTTGAACGCAACCGATTGTTGCAAGGTCAATTCCAAAAAAGCACTATTACAAGTATTCCCAGTACAAGTATTCCTAGCTTGCCATTCCAGGAAGAACAGGCAATTGACTTGAAAATCGCACCACCCATTCTAGAAAATGTTTGTAATTCTACTCAGCAACTGAAACTAGAACTCTTAGGCCAACTAACTCAAGAATTGCGTACACCCTTAACATCCGTACTGGGGATGGCTGGTGTTCTGGCACGTGAAATTTATGGGCCTTTAACAACAAAGCAGCGAGAATATCTAGAGATTATCCAACACAGTGGACGCTACTTATTGTCTTTAGTCAATGAAATTACCGAACTAGGAATATTAAGTGATAATTCTAATGTGCTGAACTTAGCTCCTGTAGATATTGAAATGCTGTGTCAACAAGCTATCAACACTCTATCAGAAGTGGCTGTCCGTCGGAATCAAGAAATTCGCTTGTCTATAGAACCAGGACACAATCGCATTTGGCCTTTAGATAAAGATAAGGTGCGACAAATTTTGTATAACCTGTTGTTTAGCATTATTCAACTTTCTACTACAGGTAGTATTGTTCGTGTTCATATTTCTTATAAAGAAAATACGCTTTGTATTACTATTTGGGTTTCCCATCCCTGGTTAGGAGTAGGAGATGGAAACGGTGAAATTGACTCTTATTTACGTCTTGATTCTTTGTCCATATCAGAAATCTTGGGTAAGTCTGAAAAGTATGATTCTGATTTAGAAAATAAGAATAATGCCCCAGGAAATTGGGAAAAGTCAGCCAATTTGATTGAGCAGCAATTAGGAATCTTGGTTGATAGATCAGATAAGGATTTAGGTAATACTTCTGTGAATCTGTCTCGTGAAAAACTGGGTTTGTTACTCAGCTGTCAGATGGCAGAACTACATGGCGGCCAAATTTCCATCCAAGGTTCTCCAGAATCAGGATATCGCTATGTAATTTCTTTGCCACTGCCAACGGCTAATTCCGCTAAATAGTGACTGGAGACTGGTGATTGGTGACTGGGGAAGAAAATTTTAGATTTTAGATTTTAGATTGGAATTGACAAAAACAATCCAAGATCCTTTCATCCAAAATCCTTTCATTGAATTACCAATTACCAATTACCAATCACCAATTACCAATCACCGGATTATGATTAAGGCTAAGTTCTACAATTAGGTGCTAGTTGATCACAACCTTGTTTATGAATTTAGTCTGGCAAAGATTGACTTTATCCTCTGTACCGCTCAGAGAATATCTGGATACCAGTTACCTGCATCGGTTGATTGTGGGGATTTTACGTCCTTGGCGACAAACCAGTATTTTAATGCAGTGGGGAGATACGATAGCGGCTGCTCTACTTAGTCTTATCTATGCTCTTGCACCTTTTGTTTCTAGTACCCTAATCGGTTTGCTGCTTGTAGCTGGCGTGGGGTTATGGGTGCTATTGACTTTATCTGATGATACAAGTCTGACAAATGCAGCTTCGGTCACGCCAATTCATCTGCTAGTTTTGCTCTATTGGTTTATTGCTGTGGCAGCTACAGCTTTATCACCAGTGAAAAAGGCCGCGTTGAGTGATTTGGTAACGTTAACACTCTATTTATTGCTTTTTGTTCTATGCGCTAGAGTTCTCAGAATTTCCCGGTTGCGGTCTTGGTTGATTACTCTTTACTTACATATATCTCTGATTGTCAGTGTATATGGAATTCGGCAATGGTTTTTTGGCGCTAAAGCATTGGCTACTTGGGTTGATCCAGAATCCAGTTTGGCTAAAACTACCAGGGTTTACAGTTATTTAGGTAATCCTAACTTATTGGCTGGATATCTAATACCAGCAGTTGTTTTAAGTTTGGTGGCTATTTTTGCTTGGCAAGGTTGGATTAGGAAAGCTTTAGCACTAACAATGTTTGTTGTTAATACAGCCTGTTTAGTTCTTACTTTTAGTCGTGGGGGCTGGATTGGTTTGGTGGTGGGGCTTTTGGCTGCAATGGCATTGTTGGTTTATTGGTGGAGTGTGGAAATGCCACCTTTTTGGCGCACTTGGTCATTGCCAATTATTGTAGGGGGTTTGATTGGGGTATTGGTGTTGGCAGTGATTTTTGTTGAACCTGTACGGTTGCGAGTTTTTAGTATTTTTGCAGATCGTCAAGATAGTAGTAATAATTTTCGCCGCAATGTCTGGGATGCTGTTTTTGAAATGATCCGCGATCGCCCCATTATTGGTATCGGTCCTGGTCACAATTCTTTCAATAAAGTTTATCCTCTTTACCAACGTCCCCGTTATACTGCTTTGAGTGCCTATTCAATTTTCCTGGAGACGGCTGTAGAAACAGGTTTTTTGGGTTTAGCTTGTTTTCTTTGGTTAATAATTGTCATCTTGAATACGGCATTTATGCAAATGCGCCGTTTCCTAAATTTGAGAAGTAAAGATGGATTTTGGTTAATTGGGGCGATCGCAACTTTGCTCGGTATGCTCGCTCATGGCACAGTAGATACTGTCTGGTATCGTCCTGAAGTTAATACCGTTTGGTGGTTAATGGCTGCTTTAGTCGCCAGCTATTGGACTCCTTTAACTTCTCAAATAAATCAAGTCCACCCAGAACCGACAGCCTAAGCTAACAATTTTGGATTTTAGATGTTTTGCTTATGAAACACTTACTCATAATCCAAAATCTAAAATCTAAAATCTAAAATCTAAAATCTAAAATCTAAAATTGATGTTGATGTTAGTCTCTGTAACTGGTAGCTCCTGGTGCATTAGGATCACGATAACGAGTTGGTTCTTCTCCACGCTTTTTACCGGCTAAACCAGCTAAACCCAACAGGCCAATTAATCCCAGCCAACCCCAATCAACATCGTTACGATCATAATAAACAGTCCTGTCTGGTACAATGTCTGTTCTAGGTTGAGTCACTTGGGCTTGTGCGGGTAAATTTAAGAGTACAATTCCCATTGTTAGCGTCAGAACTCCAGCGCCAATGGTTTTGGTGAAATTACGTTTCATGGTGAAAGTGCCTTATACCGACTCGGATATTCACCAATGTATCTATTCCTCCGATTTGCCAAATCAATCTGCGGCTATAATCTAGAGTTGGCTGTAAATCAGGCTCAGGGTATATTTAGCTAATAATTTTTCATTGCTCGTTGAATATCACGCTGATCTTGACGGCGTTTGAGGCTTTCCCGCTTGTCGTGAATTTTCTTCCCTTTACATAAACCGATGCTGACTTTTACCCAGCCTCGTTTCAGATACATTTTTAACGGCACTAAGGTTAAACCCTGCTGTTCTACTTTACCAATTAGCTTGCGGAGTTCTTGCCGATGCAGCAGTAATTTACGAGTCCGACGCGGTTCATGATTAAAATATTGTCCACTAGAGGTATAGGGAGAAATATGTACATTTATTAGCCATGCTTCACCATTGCGAATCAACGCATAGCCATCCTGGAGATTTGCTTTACCAGCCCGTATTGATTTTACCTCCGTACCTGCCAGCTGTATTCCCGCTTCGTAGGTTTCTAGGATTTCATACAAATAACGAGCTTGGCGATTGTCGCTAATTACTTTATAACCTTCGTTTTTGTCACTCATTGAAAATCTGCTTTATGTTAAATATTGCTTAGTCGTTTTACTTCGTTGTTTAAAACATTTGTAATTTGAATAATGAATTTCGACTAATTGAATTTTACATTATATTTTCTATTTAATTCAATCTATTAGTGTAACATTATTAAAATTTAAAATAACATTAAATTTTATGAACACTTCCTAAGCATATAATAGCAAAATATTGAGTAAGAAAAATGCTAGGGGTGTACTGTCCATGCCCTTGAAGATCCTTGTAGTGGATGACGACCTCGGCACTCGTCTGTCTATCAGTGATTATCTTGAACTGTCTGGCTATTCGGTGATCATGGCTGATGACGGTCAAGAGGCTTTGTCTATGGTGGAAAAGAACCATCCTGATTTGATGGTGACAGATATTGTTATGCCAAAGATGAACGGCTATGAACTGGTGCGTCGGGTGCGTCAACAAGCTGAGTTTAGGTTGTTACCTGTAATTTTGTTAACAGCCCGAACCAAAACCCAAGAAAGAATTCTTGGTTATCAATCAGGATGTGATTTATACTTACCTAAGCCTTTTGAACTAGAAGAGTTAGCCGCAGCTATTCGTAATTTACTAGAGCGATCGCAAATTATTCAATCAGAATACCGCTTCTCTTATCAAGAAAGTTTAGATGGGTCTAACCTGATAAAATCAATACACGGACAAAATCATTTATCAACACCAATTGTCAATTCTCAGTTGTTATTATCATTAACTACAAGAGAGCAGGAAGTCTTAGAACTATTGACTCACGGGTTGTCTAACGCCGAAATGGGTAATCAACTACACCTCAGTCCGCGCACAGTTGAAAAATACGTCAGCAGTTTATTGAGAAAAACTTTAACCAGTAATCGCGCAGAACTGGTGCGTTTTGCCATCAAGCATGGTCTTGTAGAGTAGTTCAGGAGGCAGGAGGCAGGGGAAGAAAAGATTTTTACCAGTTACCAGTCACCAGTCACCAGTCTCTGATCACATATTCTAGCAGACCTGAACAAGCATCCATGAGGAGGTCAATCACCTGATTAAATCCTTCTGTTCCGCCATAATAGGGATCTGGAACTTCTTTGAGATCGTGTTGAGAGCAAAAATCACACATCAAACGAACCTTATGGTGATATTCTCCAGAACGGTCAACAGCGAGAATATCTTGATAGTTATCCTTATCCATCGCCAAAATTAAATCAAACTCTTGAAAGTCTGATTTTTGAAACTGACGAGCTTGCCCAAGTAGTTTAATTCCCAACTTAGCAGATGCAGCAGCACTCATGCGGCGGTCAGGTGGACTACCAATGTGATAACTAGAAGTACCAGCAGAATCACAGTAAATTTTATCGCTCAGATCAGCTTGATCAATCAGATGATTCATGATATTTTCTGCCGAAGGCGATCGGCAAATATTACCAAGGCAGACAAATAGTAACTTGTAAGACATTTTTCGGGGTTAATCCTTTTAGGTAAATGATTTAATCTACTATGTAATAAACTATGATCAAATAGCACAATAAGTCAAGATTTATATTTAAATAAACATCCCACAATCTCGACAAATAAAGGTATTTTGATGATTTTTATTAATACAGCGGATTCTTTGGTCATGATATACATTATAGCCCCCTCATTGCTGGCGGAGATGGGCTTTTGTCAATAAAGCACTATATCAACATTCCCTAAAAAGTGCAGTCATAGAAATGGGATTGCGAGAATCTGCTAGATTAGTTTTAACACCCCAAGAAATTCAACATTGTTGGGGTGAAGGTGCAGGTTCTCAAGGATGGGAAAAAATCAGAAAATACCTAATTTATGACTTGGAAGATACGAAATTAATTGCTGATAAATTAGTTCCTTCCTATTACTATGAATCGCTGATAGTACCAGGGATGAATTTACAACAATTATCGCTGACTGGTAATGGTACTAACCCAAGTTGCTAGTTATGGGGAAGAGTGATCGCTAAGGCTGTACTTTGTGAAGGCAGTGGGTGAATAAAGTAGTGCTAGTTGCGTAAATCCTGAAAAGAAAGTCGTAGCTGCATAGGGTGACTGGCTCAAAAATTGTAGTGGTTTAGATCTGGACTTTAGACTAAAAGAGAGCGATCATTAGTGAAAGGGACTGCAAAAAAATCAAGGGATGCCTGTAAGAACAGACACCCCCATAGCGGAAAATGAAAAAAGCACAACCAATTCTCATATAACCACTATAGATGTTTTTACACAACTTATGGAATTCCGTCAAGCAGCTTATGATTGTTTATGTAGGGCAAAAGACGCAATATTTGAAATGACGGATGCAATATTGCTGACACGCAACGCCTACAGTCTGGCAGACTTATCACTGTCTCCAGTATTTCGTCGTAAGTGGTCAAGTATTTATGAAACAACACAGGATACCAGACCACAA
>NZ_JACJPU010000086.1:0-7970 GCF_014696235.1 Sphaerospermopsis sp. FACHB-1194
GAAAAAGAAAGATGGGCAATGGAAAACCAAAGGGATGAATGTTTTGCCGATATGTACGTACATCCCCAGGAAACAGACTATAATATTGATACATTATTTGAATTAATAGACGCTTCAGAATTAGACTTTGTAGGTTTTTCTAATCCAGGATTTTGGGATTTAGAAACACTATTGGGTAAAGCACCAGAGTTAATAGAAAGAGCAGGAAATTTAGGCGATGCCTCCGGCGGGCTACACCAACGCCAACGTTACCGCCTAATAGAATTACTGAATCCAGAAGTAACACATTACGAATTTTTCCTCACTCGTCCCCCATTAACCAAATACGACTGGACAGACGATAACAGCTTATTAGCAGCAACGCCAGAACTCAACCCTTGTATAGATGGGTTTCCCAGCAAATGTATATTTAACTATGATTACCAAATCATCAAATTATCAGATGCGGAATTTGAGTTTATGCAGAAATGTAATGGTGATGCCAAAATAGCCGATATTATCAAACAAACAGAGTTAGATTTAAACGGAGTCAGAAAACTAATAAAACAGCAATTACTTTTATTAACACCTGAATATTAGGTGTAGAGAATACTATGTAGGGTGTGGATAATCAATTCTAAGAAAGCCAAAATTCAGGAAGTTCATCCACATCTTCCACCAAAAAATCTCGATACACCCAGATACGAGAAGCATGATAAAGATCACTAAGAATAGGTTTTGCTACACCATTTTTATCCCAAGGTTGAAGATCAGAATCTAATTCACAGAAACCCACCCATGAAAATCCTTGTTGTTGCAAATCTTCAGCCCGGACAAGAATTGCCGCCAATACCGCCATATCATAAGGTTTTAATGAAGTATCCATTGCACCAATAGACACTTGCCTTTCTACTGGACTTTAGACTAAAAGAGAGCGATCATTTTCCCTGAGTCATTTTGTGTTTTTAGTCTAAAGTTCAGTTATATAACAAGGGAATTGGGAATTGGGAATTGGGAATTGGGAATTGGGAATAAATTCATTCTTCCCAATCACCCATCACCAAAAAAATATCACTCACCCCCTGAAAAAATTTGAGAATGAGCGATATTGCTAATAATCGAAAAAGTGCTAATTCCTAAAAGAAAGCAGCTTGATGACGAATCAAATTCAAAAATTCTTCACGGGTTTTTTGCTCATCTTGGAAAACACCAACCATAGAACTGGTAACAGTCCAAGAACCAGGTTTTTGTACACCACGCATCACCATACACATATGGGTAGCTTCCATCACTACAGCTACACCCTTTGGCTCAAGAATAGTTTGCACTGCTTCGGCAATTTGGCGAGTTAGTCTTTCTTGAACTTGTAAACGACGAGCATACATTTCCACAATTCGCGCCAATTTACTTAAACCGACAACTTTTTGATTCGGGATATAAGCAACGTGCGCTCTACCCATAAATGGCAACATATGATGTTCACAAAGACTGAAGAAATTAATATCTCGCACTAACACCATTTCTTCATGGCCTTCATCAAAAATCGCCCCATTCACCAGTTCTTCTAAGGATTGGTTATAACCACTGGTGAGAAATTTCATAGCTTCAGCTACGCGCTTTGGTGTTTTTAATAATCCTTCTCGTTCTGGATCTTCTCCAACACCGATCAGCATTGTCCGCACGGCTTCCATCATTTGCTCCGTGCTTTCCTCTGAGGGTGGGTGCAAATCTGCCTGTTTACCATTATGGGTATTGCGGTCAGGTCTGCTACTGATCACTTGCGCTAAATCAGGAATCAAAGGAGATTGTGAGCGATTAGAACCGTTAGAACTAGCAATAGTCATGGTATTAGTCTTGGTAATTGATAATTGATAATTGACAATTGATAATTGGTAATTGGTAATTGGTAATTGGTAATTGGTAATTGGTAATTGGTAATTGGTAATTGGTAATTGGTAATTGGTAATTGGTAATTGGTAATTGGTAATTGGGTTATTTATCTTTTTCCCAGTCACCAGTCCCCAGTCCCCAGTCACCAGTCCCCAGTCCCCAGTCACCAGTCCCCAGTCACCTGTCACCTGTCACCTAACAATTAAAGAACACCAGCATTAGACATCAATGTTAATTCTTCAATGACTGCTTCTTGTGGTAATAAAACAGTGTGCAGAATTGTCTGAGCTACTATTTCTGGAGTTAACATTTTGGTACGGTCAAAGTTAACATTAACTGTTTCCGTATCCCAAATTTCAGTATTGACAGCACCCGGACAAATTGCTGTTACACGAATGCCGTGGACTCGTTCTTCTTGTGCCAATGTTTGAGAAAGGGCGAGTAAACCAGCTTTGCTGACGCAGTAAGCCCCCCAACCAGCAAAAGCTTGTTTGGCAGCTATTGAGGCAATGTTAATAATTGTCCCTTTACCTCGTTGCCTCATTCCTGGCACAATTGCCATCATGCACTGAAAGACGCTGGTAATATTTAAATCCATTACCCGCTGCCAGTCTTCTAAGGAAGTATCGCTTAAATTGGCAGTGTATCCTATACCGGCATTATTTACCAAAATGTCTATGTCGCCAAATTCATCGGCGATCGCCTGAATTTTGGTTTTTACTTGGGCAACACTACCCAGATCAACGGTGAAAGCTTTTGCTTCTACTCCTATTTCTTTTGCTACTGCTGCTACCCCTTCTAACTTCTCCTGAGAACGGCTGACTAAAGCAACATCTATTCCCGCCTTGGCAAAGGCTAAAGCCGTTGCTTTGCCTATTCCACTGCTTGCACCAGTAATTAAAGCGCGTCTTTTCTGCTCAAAACTCATGGTATCTCCAATTTTTTTGGCAGTTTTGCTATTCACTACCTACCCAATCAGTTAAATAATTCTTAAAATCAGTTGATTTTATGCTCAATATTGCTAGAATCGTTTATCAATATGGGTATATTGCCTGTTATCAGCCTTACCTGTCAGATCCGAAAGTCTTGACGTGAATAATTAGGCTTTTATATCAGGCTGTTTCATGAATACACAACAAAATGCCTATAGCTGCTCAGATTGTTAAGAATCTTTAAGCTATAGGCAATTATAGCATTGTTGAATTGCTAATCAGATATAGTTATTATTTTTATTGAGCAATTTCGGTAAACACACCAATTTTTCTAAATTTCTCATAGCGCAGTTGACGGCGCTCGGCTGGTGTTAAGCGGTTAAGTTCATCCAAATTATCTAACAAAGCTTGTTTGAGGGTGGTAGCTGTGGTTAAGGGGTCAGAATGAGCGCCACCGATAGGTTCTGGTAAAATCTGATCAATAATGCCTAAGTTTTTGAGATCGTGGGAAACGATTTTTAATGCTACTGCGGCTTGGGGTGCTTTAGCTGCATCTTTCCACAAAATAGCAGCGCAAGCTTCTGGGGTAGCAACGGTATAAACCGAGTGTTCAAACATCAGGAGGCGATCGCCTACACCAATACCCAAAGCACCACCAGAACCACCTTCACCAATGACGGTACAGAGAATTGGCACATCAAAACAAAACATTTGCCGTAAATTATAAGCGATCGCTTCACCTTGTCCTTGATGTTCTGCTTCTATCCCCGCCCAAGCACCGGGGGTATCAATAAAGGTAATAATGGGCATACCAAATTTATTGGCGTGTTCCATTAACCGTAATGCTTTACGGTAGCCTCCAGGTGCAGCCATGCCAAAATTCCGGGCGACATTATCTTTAGTATCCCGGCCTTTTTGATGACCCAACATCACCACAGGTTGTCCACCCAAACGACCCACACCACCCACTAAAGCTGGATCATCACCTCCACAGCGATCGCCATGTAACTCCATCCATTCATCACTAATCGCCTGGATGTAATCTAATGTACTAGGACGGCGCGGATGTCTTGCCACTTGCAGTCTTTGAGATGGTGTCAAACTGCTAAAAATTTCCTCCCGCAGTTGCATCGCTCTAGTTTCCAGTTGGCGAATTTGCCCGGAAACATCCACACCATTTTCATCTGCTAGTTGCCGAATTTGATCAATGCGAGTAGCCAGTTCTGCTAAAGGCTTTTCAAAATCCAATAATAGGGGTTTGCGTTCAGTAGTTGCCATAGTTAGGGAATAGTGACTGGGGACTGGGGACTGGGGAATAGTGACTGGGGACTGGGGAATAGTGACTGGGTAATCAATTTTTTTCATGTTTCCCAATCACCAATCACCAATCACCAGCCTCTAAACTAATAATGGTCTAAAACCATGTTTAAGCGATAGTTGACCAATATATTCCATTTTGTCTACGGTAATCTGATTGCGCCCCCAAGAAAAGTTAGTGTATAACTTCTCAAATTCCAATAACATTGATTCCGCAAAACAAGCAAACAATTGCCGTTCTGGAACTTCCATATTCACGATTTTCATAATTTTCCAGTCAATATCCAGGGAATGCTCCACAATTCCACCATTTAACACATACACACCTGGATGCTGAATTTTTGTCCCTAAGTTTTTAGGATAGCCACCATCAATCAATAAACATGGTTGCTTTAACACTGTGGGGTCAATTTCTACACCTTTGGGCATACTCGCCACCCAAACTACAATATCTGCTTGGGGTAGTGCCTCTTCTAAACCCATAATCTTACCACGTCCTAATTCTGCCTGTAGTGCTTGCAGACGTTCTTGGTTACGGGCGATCAATAGTAGTTCTTGGACATCTGTTTTTTTATCCAGCCAGCGAGTAACTGCACTCCCAATATCACCAGTCGCCCCACACACTGCTACAGTTGCTTTTGAAAGTTCTATTCCTAATTGCTGGGAAGCTGCTTCTACCTGACGGCAAATAATATAAGCTGTATGGGTATTGCCTGTAGTGAACCGTTCAAACTCTAATGTGACATTACGGACTTGTTGAAACTGCTCTAAATTAAAGTTCTCAAAAATAATTGAAGAAAACCCACCCAAAGCCGTAATATCAATACCATGCTTTTGAGCATGAGCCATAGCATTCAGTATTTTGCGTGTTGCAGCCTTAATCCGCCGATTTGCCAACATTTCTGGCAAAAAGCAAGACTCTACATATTTTCCTTCAATTTTTTGACCTGTTACGCTGGTAACGGTGATGTGATCAACTATTTGCGGCGGGGCGCTACACCAAAAATCTAGCCCTTGATCGGCATATTCTGGGTATCCCAATTCTTGAGCTACAGATTGAGCGTGTTCTAAACTTGTCAGATGTCCAATTAGACCAAACATTAGTGATATTTTAGGCGTGTGCTATACAAAGCTGGTTATTAGAAATAATCTCTAATTCTTAAAAATACTATATAAGGTGTCTGAATAATGAGTAATTCCTGAAAGGAGTCAGGAGTCAGGAGTCAGGAGTTACAGGAGTTCAGGAGTTTTGATTTTTTCCCAGTCACCAGTCCCCAGTCCCCACTCCCCAGTCCCCAGTCCCCACTCCCCAGTGTCCCTAAACGGTTGCCAGTCCGTAGGCAGAAAGACGCATGATGTCACGGGTTGTAAAGCCAATGTTACTTAATGCTTCTCCGTATTGAATCATGAAGTCTTCTACCAAGGCATCTTTTTCCATGCCCAAGATTTTAGCATCATCAGCTACTTTGTTGAGCATTTGCCAGACAATAGGCAGGTTTTGACGGTTGGCTGCTTCTAATTCTGCTTTGGAATCTTCAAAGTTTGCTTCCAACCAAACCTCACCAAAGTTTAGATGACTATATTCGTCTTTAACTACACATTCAGTAATGTTGCGGGCAAAATCATCAGCTACAGGAATGTAGATGTTATAAGCTGCGATCGCAAAACATTCAATAATTAAAGATTGAATTAACAGACAAGTCACAACTTTACCGTCTGCTGCTGCTTTTTGGAAGTTTTCATGCAGTCCTGAGAAAAACTTCTTAGCAAACTGTATATCAGGAGTAACTGATAAATTGCGTCCACAAGCTTCAAAGCCTTTCTTGTGTTTGTTTTCCATCTTTGAAAGCTTGATCAGTTCATCTTTACTATTTGGCAACAGTTCAGCTAATCTGATGTAATTATGATATGCTTCTTCTTCCCCTTCAATTACAATCGCATTAATTCGGCTATAAGCATCTTTGTATTTTTCGCTCTGAAAATCAATTTCTTGAGTTTGTTCAACAAGTTGCTGCATAGTAGGTTGACTCCGTACCCCTAAATTATTTTGCTACTGAAATTTAATTCACCCACTCAATTGTGGGCAATCATCACTATTGTTTAATTTAACTTAACAAGAAGTTATGGTAATTAGATTAATTTTTACCAATTAGCACCCCATCAAAAGTCAAGTATTTCCATCCTTTATTCCCCGTTTTCTATAGTCTGACTAGGAAAAACCAATGATTTTGAAGTTATCAACCATGTCTAAACTCAACTGGAATTGGCAAAACACGAACTTTTGGAGCTTTTTACTGTTACTGCTAGGAGCATTCATAGTTTTACTACCATTATTCGTGGTTGTTCTCACTTCCTTTGCTCCTGTGGGTGCTACACCGGGAGTTGGGGGAGAAAATAACTGGACTTTGGCCAATTACCAGGAAGCTTGGGAACGAGGCAAGTTTTTACTGGCTTTTGCTAATTCTACCTTAGTAGCGATCGCAGTTACAGCTTTTCAGATTATCACATCTGCCCTGGCTGGTTACGCCCTCGCTAGGCTGAAATTTTGGGGTAAACAAGCAATACTACTAGTTATACTGGCCACTTTAGTCATTCCCTTTCAGTTATTGGTGATTCCCATTTTCCTGGTTTTGAAGTGGGGAAACATGATAAATACTTACTGGGCTTTAATTTTACCCACTGCGGTTAATGGTTTTGGGATTTTTCTGTTACGTCAATATTTCCAGACAATTCCCGTAGAATTGGAAGAAGCTGCTGCCATTGATGGAGCAAACCGACTGCAAATTTTATGGCAGGTAATGTTACCTTTAGCACGTCCCGCTTTAGTAACTCTATTTTTGTTCACCTTTATCGGTGAATGGAATGATTTATTTAAACCTTTGGTGTTTACAACCAAACCTGAATTAAGAACTGTACAACTGGCTTTAGCAGAATTTCAAGAACTGTTTACCAATAATTGGCCGCTGATGATGGCGGCTGTGACAATTGCTACTGTTCCTGTAATGGTGTTATTTTTGATTGGACAAAAGCAGTTAATTCGCGGTATTGCGACAACGGGGATTAAGAATTAGTCAGAATCAGGATATCCAGGATTTTAGGATTTACAGGATTAACAATTTGGTGATGATGAAAATTAATGTAAAGTAAGCCACTCCAACCAAACACATAAAAACACTAAACTCAAATTCTGTCATTAACAGAAAAGATGCAAAAGCTGGGTTTAGTTTTAATTATAGTCTCATTTTTACCCTGGTTAGCGATCGCTCTCATTTTACCATTTCTCCCACTTGCAGTTGCCCAAAAAGCCCTATTAGTACCAGCTTTATTGGTTTTTGCAGAAATTGTATTTTGGTTAGGTGCGCTACTTGTTGGTAAGGAAGTAATACAGCGATATCGGCGTTATTTGAATTTTCGTTATCTGCGAATATTGCTAAAAAGATGGAAACGGAAAAACAGAAAAAGATAGTACAGCAGGAGTCAGGAGTCAGGAGTCAGGAGTCAGGAGTCAGAATAAAAATCAAGTATACTTTATTTATCCCCCAAACAAATCATCCCTATACCATTTCTCTGTAACATTGCACTAAATCTTTAACGTCTTAATTTACTGTCTTCCTTTGTGTACTTTGCGTACTTTGCGGTTAGTAAAAAAAATTAACTGCAACTTCATAGAGCTTGTCCTAAGTTGACAATTTACTAGACAAACCTATACAAGTACATACCAAACTACAAGTATTTGACGTATACATGGAATAAGTTGACTAAAAAATTAGGCAAAATGTGTCAGAATTAAATAATAAAGTATAGTGTTGACATCAGCAAATGCTTTTATCCATCAAAACACAACTCAAGTTA
>NZ_JACJPU010000087.1:0-7592 GCF_014696235.1 Sphaerospermopsis sp. FACHB-1194
TAACTTGAGTTGTGTTTTGATGGATAAAAGCATTTGCTGATGTCAACACTATACTTTATTATTTAATTCTGACACATTTTGCCTAATTTTTTAGTCAACTTATTCCATGTATACGTCAAATACTTGTGTTTTTGTATACATTTGTACAGGTTTATCTAGTAAATTGTCAACTTAGGACAAGCTCAACTCCTCATATCCTGACTAGGTAGTGAGGTTAATTAACAGCTTTCCATGACAATGGTTGTTGCATAAAAAAACTATACATGGTTAAGTTTAGATATAATAATGACTCATTGTTTGTTTTCCTAAGTGGAGAAACTAATGGGTCGCGCCAAAAAGGTTGTCTTAGCATATTCTGGTGGAGTAGATACTTCTGTTTGCATCCCCTACCTTAAAGAAGAATGGGGAGTTGAAGAGGTAATCACCCTAGCAGCAGATTTAGGTCAGGGAGATGAATTAGAACCAGTACGAGAAAAAGCTTTAAAATCTGGTGCAAGTGAATCTCTAGTAGCGGATGTCAAAGATAGCTTTGTCCAAGATTACGCATTTCCCGCAATTCAAGCGAATGCACTCTATGAAAATCGTTATCCTCTAGGAACTGCATTAGCTAGACCTTTGATTGCTAAGGTATTAGTAGAAACAGCCGAAAAATATGGTGCGGATGCGATCGCTCACGGTTGTACTGGTAAAGGTAATGATCAAGTACGTTTTGATGTTTCCTGTACAGCACTAAACCCCAACTTAAAAATTCTTGCACCTGCCAGAGAATGGGGAATGAGTCGGGAAGAAACTATTGCTTATGGTGAGCAGTTTGGTATTCCTGCACCCGTAAAAAAATCCTCTCCCTTCAGTATTGACAAAAATTTACTTGGTCGCAGTATCGAAGCTGGTACTTTGGAAGATCCAGCTAACGAACCCCCAGAAGAAATTTATGAAATGACTAAAGCCATAGCTGATACTCCCAATGAACCGGAATATCTGGAAATTGGCTTTGAAAAAGGCATTCCCACCACCATCAACGGTACATCAAAAACACCAGTTCAGCTAATTCAAGAACTCAATACTATCGTTGGCAATCACGGTATTGGGCGCATTGACATGATTGAAAACCGCCTAGTAGGCATTAAATCACGGGAAATCTACGAATCACCAGCAATGGTGGTGTTAATTAATGCCCATCGTGATTTAGAAAGCCTGACTTTAACAGCAGATGTTACTCAATACAAACGGGGTATTGAAGAAACCTATACCAAATTAGTATACAACGGACTTTGGTATAGTCCACTTAAAGCCGCTGTTGATGCTTTTATTCAACAAACACAGGAAAGAGTTTCTGGTGTTGTGCGGTTAAAACTGTTTAAAGGTAACGCCACCATAGTAGGACGTTGGAGCGATAACACCCTTTATACTCCCGACTTAGCCACCTACGGAGCAGAAGATCAATTTGATCACAAAGCCGCAGAAGGCTTTATTTACGTCTGGGGACTACCTACCCGCATTTGGGCGCAGTCTTAAGTGACTGGGGACTGGGGACTGGGGACTGGGGAAGAAGCAGGGGAGCAGGGAGCAGGGAGCAGGGGGAAAATTATTTGTATTTTCCCAATCACCAATCACCAATCACCAATCACCAATCACCAATCACCTATTCCCCCAAATGCTTAACTTGGCGTGATTCCCACCAAATAGGAACAACAATTACAGCAACTAGAATAAGTAACGCCAAAATTGCAAATTGACTTACCCAAGCTACTAATTGTTCTAGGGAAACAATTCTGCCGGCAAAGAAAGCTAAAGTCACCATGACACCAGCCCAGGCAGAAGCTCCTGCTAAGTTATATACCAGGAATTTACCAAAAGACATTTCGGCAATACCCGCAAGTGGAGCCGCAAAAATTCTCAATAATGCGAAAAAACGACCAAAAAATACAGCTTTAGCAGCATTTTCACTAAATTGATCTTTAATACTCAGCAGTCGGGTTTCAGATATACGGAATATCTTTCCCACTTGTAACAGGAACGGCCAACCACCAACCCTACCAATCCAATAGCCGAAAGTACCGCCTATTACAGCACCTGTAACAGCATCACCCAGAACCAGCCAGTAATTAAGTTCATCGCTACCAGCTAGGAAACCGCCCACTAAAGTCACGGTTTCACCAGGAAGAGGAATGCCCAAATTCTCTAGCAAAATTCCCAAAAAAATAGCCCAATAACCGTAAGATTGAGCAAATTCTTGGATGTTTTCTAGTGAAAATAGCTCAAAAGACATCCAGCACCGCCGACTTTACAAATTTTTACTTTTACTATATTTTGGCTTGTCTGGAGTTAGGCTGTCAAATAATTGGTAATTGATTATTGACGTTCATAATGACAAAAACCTGATCATTGCTTTTCACCATTCGGTTTTTTTCAATTCCTTCTACTTATAATTTCAGGTTAATTTCTTGTAATAAAAATTGTTTTCTTCCCTATTTCCTGGACGTAAATATATGATAACTATAGAAATAGACATGATATTATGTACATTTTTGAAATGTAATTATTAAAAAGTTATAAAAATACACACAAATTATAAGAAAATAATAACAGTTAAATTGGCTACCGAAATCCGCAGTCATTTATGACTATATTGGAAATATCTATCAAATTTTATACTCTCGTTTGTCATGATTCCTGTAGCAGTTCCATAGATATCGACTATAATTGCATTAAGTCCTGTCTGACTAAGAAAAAACAGTATTTACACTGTTGACACTCAATCTTGATTGATATAATTTCCATTTTCTGAACATTTCAACTGCCCTGTTCAACTACCCAGTTAAATTCATGACTCTTACACAAGAACGCCAAGTGATTTTGTTCAAACCCCAAGGAAGCATAGACTTACAGGTTGGTACGGCCTTGAGTGAAAAGATGGCTGGAGTAAAACCTCAACCTGATCAACTCTGGGTTATCGATCTCGCAGAAGTTGAATTCATGGATAGCTCTGGTTTAGTTCCCCTAGTTCAAGCACTGAAAGTTGTACGCGAAAGCGGTTGTCGCTTAGTTCTTTGCAACGTGCAAGCTCCTGTAAGATTAGTATTGGAACTTACTCACCTAGATTCAGTGTTTGAGATAGTTAACAATTGCGAAGATATATTTTCTCATCTCAATAAGCAAAGTCTGGTGACAGTAGGCTAAATTCTCGGCTTTTCTGAGGGAAAATAGCCAATTTAAGAATATTTTTTCGCTTGTCATATTGACAGAACATTACTGGATATAATCACCCTTTAAATTCTCGCTCTAGCAAGCTGAATCTCTATTGCACCTGCAAAATATGACTAGGTTGACTAGAGGTTTGGCCGCTAGGCGATACAAATTGATAAAACCTGAGAAAAATTGAAGATACAGCAAAAGTCAGGAGTCAGGAGTCAGAAAAAAGATAAATAGGGGATGTTGAATAAACGTAAAACCTAGAAAATTAAGGATTTCAAGGAGTCAGGAGTTCAAGGATATCAAGGAGTTTTTTGTATTTTCAAACGAGGTAAAAACCAACAAAGTACAAGGTTTTCCTACTCATAGCTTCCAAAACCTTGCACCTATTTTATTTGTTATCACCCTCAAACTCTTTATTCATCCAGGTTTTGAGTTTATTCAGCAACCCGTAGGTACTGTGAGCCTAAAAAAGCTGCCACTTTGTTAGTGTTGGGAAAATTTCCAAATCAAAGAAACTCCTTAAATAGGGGTTGCTGAGAAAGTCTTTCCGTGAGGGCATAGGAGTCAGGAGTCAGGAGTCAGGAGTCAGGAGGAGATTTGAAAATTTCTTTGCCATCTCTTGAAATCCCAAAAAATGCACACTTTTTCCGGTATACCCTTCAAAACCCTTGCACTAATTTCTGTGTTTATCAGCCTCTAACCTTTGATATATCAAGGTTTTAGGTTTATTCAGCAAACCCTAAATAACTTTTTCAGCAACCCTAATTAAAAATTATCTCTTCAGCCTAGTCCGAAGAGCAATTAATTTTAGCAATAAACTACTTGCTTTAAGAAGATAATTAATCAGACAATTAATCTGAATATAAATTTCTACATTACCATATCCGTCTAAACATTTTGCGGAGTAGATATATTTTCTTGTCCAGATATAGGACTAGAAAAATTTGGTAAATCAATACCACTATGACTTGAGTGGCGAGTTTTGAGTGCTAACCGATAACTTACACTTTGTAGTTCAGCTTGTAATTGCCGATTTTCTCTTTGTAACATTGCCACTTTCTCTCTGACTGGAGTCATTCTTTCCTCAAACTTACGACGGTAAATTTGTGGTAATTCTTGTACTACTTGCTCTAACATCCGACTGCGATCAGTCAATTCTTGAACTGACTGTCGTAATTGGTAAATTTCCGAGTCACGAGAGGCAATTTGCTCTTGGTAGAAGGTTACTTGCTCTTCCACCGCTTGGAGTTGTTCTTTTAAAGCATCTAACTGACTCAAATCATACTCAGGTTCAGCTTTTTGCGGAATAAAGCTAGTATTACCCTTAACCAGCCGGAACAGTTCTTGAGATAGCTGTTGCACTAATTGGTCTCTTAGTTGCAACTCTTGACGCAACTGCGATACTTCAGTAGAAAGTGCTTGGATTTCGGGTGTGTTAGATTGGCTCACAGCGATTTATCTCTTAGGAATAACTGCGACAATATTAACTTTGGTAAGTGCTAGGGACAGCAATAAAATATTTTCCAAATATTTTTTAAATATTTTTAAATATTTTTAAATATTTCAGGACTTACGCAAAAGGGAACGAAAGTAGGGGTAATTCATGAATTACCCCTACGCAAGAATAAGGTTTTCAGTCACATCTTGCGTAAGTCCTATATTTATTATAGTGTCCTTTCCTATACTCTATATGTATGAAAAAAAACACTTACTTCATGATTTGATTCAAAACATATCGCAATTAGGAGCAATTGACAACTGTTAGAATACGTAAATTTTTCTAAATGGGAGGAATCCCCGAAGAATTCCTCACTCAGCACTTTTTAAGCAGCTACAGTTTCTTTAGCTGACTTGTCTTCTTTTATTTCCTGCTTGATTGTTAAGTAGCGAATTACTTCTTCGCTCAATCTCATAGCACGTTCAAAAGGAGCGATCGCACCTGCTGGGGCTGTGTAGTTAAATTGGATGTAGATGCCGTCACGGTGTCTGTTGATTTCATAAGCCAGACGACGCTTACCCCGATTTTGGATTTCCAGATTCTCAGCACCCTGTTCAGTTAACAAGTTCTGATATTTAGTAACCGCTTGTTCTACCTGCTCATCTCCCAAATCAGGGCGGAGAATGTACATTGTCTCGTAAACTGTGGTCATATATTTTTAGTCACCTTATGGACAAAAAAGGCTGCTGACATAGATTTATACAAGTAAAACAGATGAGTTACTGGTCAAAATCAACATCGGAAGCAACAAGGAATTATAATCTTACCAGTTTTCGATGAAAATCATCAGCCTCATCCGCCGAAATTTGCATCTCTAAGGATATTAATCAAAGTTATGGCGCAACGCTATGTGCGAGTTAAGAGTCAAGAAGGAAAAATTTACTATGGTTTGCTGCAATTATCCCTAAACGTGGAAGTTTTGGACGCTCCACCTTGGTTAGAAGGGCAACCCACTGATTTAATTTTAGAACCGGACAAATACAGACTCCTAGCTCCCTGTTCACCCTCGAAAATTGTGGCTGTAGGAAAGAATTATGCTGATCATGCGGCAGAAATGGGCAGTTCTGTACCTGCTGAACCGCTGATTTTCTTCAAACCGCCCACAACTGTAATCGCCTCAGAAATGGAAATCAAATATCCTGCACAGTCACAACGGGTAGACTATGAAGGCGAGTTAGCGTTAGTGATAGGCGATCGCACCTCTGACTGTACACCAGAGGCAGCCCAAAGCAAAATTTGGGGTTACACCATTGCCAATGATGTTACAGCCAGAGATTTACAAAAAAAAGATGCTCAGTGGACAAGAGCTAAAGGTTTTGATACATTTTGCCCTTTAGGTCCTTGGATTGTGCGAGAATTGAACCCAGGAGCGAGATTACAAACCTTTTTGAATGATCAACCTCATCCCGTCCAATCTGCCTGTATTGATCAAATGGTATTTTCCCCAGATTATTTGGTGTCCTATATCAGTCAAGTAATGACACTATTACCAGGGGATGTGGTGCTAACAGGTACACCCTTTGGCGTAGGACCATTAAATATAGGCGATCGCGTCCGTGTGGAAATCGAAGGTATTGGCCGCCTGGAAAACATAGTTATCCGACGATAATTATTGTTTGAGATTTTGGGAACAGCTGATCCTCAAAACTGTTAATCCAAAATCCAAAATCTAAAATCTAAAATTGGTATTTAACCTAACGCACCTGCATATGAACAGCATCAGAAATGGCTGGTATTTCTGCATAACGGCCATTTAAAGACTGGAATACAGAATAAACTACAGCCCCAACTATCCCCATAAAAATGGTTGTATACAGTGTTTGCATAGCAAAACCACTACCAGGGACAAATTTCACAAGATCAGTCAAGATGCCACACAAAAATACCACAATATCCAAAATGATGGCTTGCATAGTGTTGAAACGAATAAAATGGGCGATTTTGTCATTTCTGACAACTAATAGCCACAAAGCAAAGAAAATAATTATTCCAGCATAACGGACACCATAGTAAATTCTTAACAATGGCAGCATAGGTAAAAAGACTATTCCCAACAATGGAAAATCTCGCAGTAAAAACTGACCAAATGCAAATACTTCAATCAGAGGCAATAAATAAGGCAAACAAGCAAAAATTCGATCAGGAACAGTAGTAGAGCCGCGCCAATTCATGGTAAATTCTCCTATGGCTAAATTTGAATAGCTATTTGAGCGTTATGATAACGCAGCTGCTTGATTTTGCTGATAAATTAGATTATTTTATTAGATTATTTTATATTGGCGAGTCGGAAACCCATCATACACTCAAACTGCTCTGCTTGCTGTTCTGTAAATTGGCGAATAGCTTGACCACAACGCAGCTTACCCTCATACCAACGGGGTTTACCGCTATTGTTAGCAAGCCAACAAGATTGGCAAACTTGCTCAGGGGCAAAGATTTGATCATCCGTTACAATAACTAACATCGCAATACCTCCATCGCTCCTTTTGGCATCAAGGCAGGAACTCACAAAATAGCAAATAAATAAAATAGTGAATGTTTGCTAACTGCATATAGTTTTATTGTATATTATATATTTTGGATATTAATTTTTCTTAGTCAAAATTAATACGAATATTTTTCTAGTTAATTATAGGCAGAATCCCACAGATGAAATTTACAAACCCTTGGTTGATACATGAAAATATTGACCCTGAAACGAGACGCAAGCCCCAGGCTTTTAGACATGGGGATAAGTCGATAGGGACTTTAGTCGCATTAAAGCGATTGATTGGCTTTAGCCACATTCAAAATTGTATAGAATAATTCATCCAATCTTGATTAAAACTTCATGTTATTATACAGGACAATATCGAAAATCAGAAAAATGTCTAATTATGGATGCCAACAACACTTAATC
>NZ_JACJPU010000088.1:0-7145 GCF_014696235.1 Sphaerospermopsis sp. FACHB-1194
CCAGTCACCAGTCCCCAGTCCCCAGTCCCCAGTCCCCAGTCCCCAGTCCCCAGTCCCCAGTCCCCAGTCCCCAGTCCCCAGTCCCCAGTCACCAGTCCCCAGTCCCCAGTCCCCAGTCACCAGTCCCCAGTCACCAGTCACCAAATAAAATAACTTGGTCAAATTATGTAAATTTTCCTACAATCTATCAAGAGAGCGCGAGGCTAAGAAGATTGGACGACAACTACCAAACCTATTTAAATCGGGTAGCACGCATGACGCTACCAGAATCTTACAAAACCCAAGTTCAGCATATCCAGGAATCTTATAAATTTAAACCTGTTGATGGAGTCAGAAAACCAGCACCATTTCCTGGTTATACACTGATTACCCCACCAGCAGCAGAAGATACACAGAACGCTGATTTTTACAGCCAAATTGAGACTTTTCAGCGATCGCTGTTAGAGTTACCAATCAATTCTGATTTGATTGTACCTCTACCTCCTGCCAGTTTTCATTTCACCTTAGCGGACTTGATTTGGGATCATGCTTACATTCATGCTACTGAGAAAAATCCCCAATTTGAACAGGATTTAAATACTTGCTTAGGGAATTTGTTTAAGCAGTATCAACAGTTGCGGGGTGAAGTCAGTAATCCCATTTCTTGGCAAATGCTAGGACTAATAGTAATGCCAAGAGCTTTAGCGGTGTGTTTAATACCCAAAGATGAAAGATCCTATGAAGAAATTATTCAACTGAGGCGGTTGATTTATCAAAATCGCAAATTAATGGGTTTGGGAATTGAGCAACATTACCACTTTACTGCTCATGTTACATTAGGTTATTTTGGCGAAATTCCTACTGATTTAGATCGGGTACAACTCAGTAATTTGTTATCTGAATTAAATCAACAATGGCTGTTGAATTTTCCCGAAATTGTAATTCATCAGGCTGAATTAAGAAAGTTTGACGATATGACAGCCTATTATCGTCAACCTGAATTTACGAGTTTAGAGTTTTAATTTGTTAGTTGTCAGGGAATAGGGACTGGTGACTGGGGACTGGTGACTGGTGAGTGGGGACTGGTGACTGGTGACTGGTGACTGGTGAGTGGGGACTGGTGACTGGGGACTGGGGACTGGGGACTGGTGACTGGGGACTGGGGACTGGTGAGTGGTGACTGGTGACTGGTGAGTGGGGACTGGTGACTGGTGAGTGGTGACTGGTGAGTGGTGACTGGGGACTGGGGACTGGGGACTGGGGACTGGGGACTGGGGACTGGTGACTGGTGACTGGGAATAAATATGTTTCTTTCTTCTTTATCCTGCCTGCTGCCTGCTGCTTAAAACTCTGGTTGTTGATAGGCTAAATAAACAGCTTCTAAAAAAACATCAGAGGAAATATCAGCAGGTAAAATTGTTAAATTTATAATAGATTTTACCTGCTCAGATAATTTTAGTGATAGAGATGACCGAGCTTTTTTAGACATTCCATTGCGGCGTTGTAAATATTCACGAATAATGGCAAAATCATCAGGCAATAATTGAGATAAATCCGAGATTTTTTGCAAACTGATATAAAAAGATTTTGCCTCATCTGAAATAGTAAGATTGGCAGATTTATTAACTTGTTGGGTTTGAATTACTATCGTTCCTGCGACTAAATCACCAAGGCGCTTTTCACTTTTAATAGACATAATTAAAAAAGCGCCAATAAACAAAGTCTCATCAATAGGACGCAGTAAAGCCCGGAGAGAAGCTTGTTGTAAACCCAAAGGTCTGCCATCATCTCGCACCACACGAATTTTTGCAATGCGTTTACCAGGGGTTTGTCCTTGCCAGAGAGTTTCAAAAAAAACAAAATAACCTGTGTAAATAAAGAAAAGAATCAGGAAAGCGATCGCAGTCATCCATAAACCAAAACCAGGACCAAAAATCTCTGAACCAATATCATATAATTGATTAGAAATAAATGCCCAGACTGCGATAAACAGAGCTAAACTTAAAGCCAAAATCTGATAGTCAATAATTAACGCCCAAGCTCGACTTCCTATACCAGCTAAGGTAAATTCTAACTCAACGCTTTCCGGGGTGCTGAATTTGATTCTGTTGAAAAGGTGCATGATTGGAAATTATTTTTCAATTTTGCTTTAAATTTCTCGATTGCGTAACTGCAAACCTAAACCTTCTCGCCGACTTCTTAGGTCATAGTAAATTACAGCTTTAATTGATTGCCAGAATGGCATTACAAACATTCCTCCTAGCAAACTGATCAGCATAGAAATAAAATACACTAGTCCGTAAATGAGCGAACCTGGTTCTAGTGCCAGTAAGAATAAACTAGGTAAATAATTAAATAAAAATACAATTGGTAGTGTGACAATACCAGCAACTATCACCACCCCTTGAATACGAAAAGCTGAAGCTTTGGTTAACTCCCAACTTCTATTCACACTCTCCGCACCATTAATATTTTCCTCAACTGCTAATGGTACTTCAGCTATCACCCAACGAGCGTAAAACCAAGTTAGTCCTGCCACGATAATAATTACCATCAAAACAGCGACTAAAGCGGTTGTAATTATAGCTCCTTCAGTACCTAAGATGACACTTAATACCCCTGCGAACAAACCAATCACTATACCACCTGCAATTGCTAGTCCAAGATAAACTAACAACAGATATAAACTTACTCGGAAGTAAATTCCCCAAAATGACCATAAAAGAGGCTCAACACGATCCCTGGCATCTGGAAGAGGTTCTGGTTGGTTAGTGAGTTCGCCAAAGGCTAAACGCGAGATTAGTCCAGAAATGGCTGCATATTTTGCCCAGCCATAGATAGGAACTAAAACCCACAAATGAGCTATCAAGGCTAGTTGAAGATACTTTTTGAGGTGAGAACGATACAAACGTACACCGGCACTGACTACATTACCAATACTTAATGGTTCAGCATTACTGGTATAACCCAAGTTGTCAGACATAGTAGTAAATGTTCCTGAAAATTACAGTTGGCAATTTTGAGGCCATATTAAGCTAAATTAAACTCAGTACCCGGAAATTTTATGAATATTAAACGTTGGATCGGCAGACGGGAAGAAAATTGGCAACGTCTTGATTCTCTATTGCGGAAAGTAGAACAAAAAAAGTTAAAATCTCTCAAATCTGGGGAAATTAGAGAATTAGCCAGCTTATATCGTTCCGTAGCGGCAGATTTAGCCCGCGCTCGTACCCAGGAAGTAGGTAATACTTTAATTCAAAGTTTACAATCCCTCACAACTCGCGCCTATACTCAAATTTATCAGGGTTCACGCAAACAAGAATGGCAAGCAGCGTTAGAATTTTACCGTTTTGGATTTCCGGCTGTAGTGCAGCAAACATTTCCATACATAGCCACCGCCACAGCTTTATTTATCTTAGGTGGTTTAGTAGGTTGGTGGTATGCTTGGCAAGATCCCAGTTTTATGTCGCTGATAGTACCAAACCAGATAATTTCCCAAGTCCGAGATAAAGGTGAGTTATGGATGGGTTCTATTGTCGGTATTGAACCTTTGGCATCCAGCAATATTATGATTAATAATATTTCCGTTTCTTTCGTTGCTGTCGCTGGAGGAATTACTGCCGGATTATACACAATTTATATTATGATATTTAACGGTTTATTAATTGGTGCGGTTGGTACTTTAGTTGCTCAAAATAATCTCGCTTATCCATTTTGGGCGTTTGTGTTTCCTCACGGTTCAATAGAATTACCCGCTATCTTTTTCGCAGGTGGGGCGGGACTTTTAATAGCCAAAGCAATTATATTTCCTGGTAAATATCGCCGTCGAGATGCAATTAAATATTATAGTTCTCTAGCTGCACAATTGGTATTTGGAACTGTGCCGATGTTAATTATAGCTGGAATTATTGAAGGTTTTTTCTCACCTAATCCTATTGTTCCAGACCCGATTAAATATTTAGCAGGAATGGGATTGTTTATATTTTTAGTGCTGTATTGTAATCGTAAAAATAAATTGGTTAAGGGATAAAAAATTAAAAATTAAAAATTAAAAATTAAAAATTAAAAGTTAAAAATTAAAAAGGAATGAAGAGGAAGATATTTTAGCAGTAAGGGTAATTCTTCCTCCTGACTCCTGCTAAAGCTGATTTCTGGCTTTAAGTTTTAGATAACTTTCAACTAATTGATCAGAAATTTGATTTGCTGGTGCATCCAGAACCAAAACACCTTTTTGTTTTAATTGGGCAAAAGCAACTTGTCTTTGTGCTAATAAATCTAGAGATACTGCACGAGTATAAGCTGTTGTGATATCGTCAGTAAAATTGTGTGCTATGTGGTCAACTTGGGGATCGCGGAGGGTGACACAAAAAGGTAAATAACGGGGTGCTAATTTGCAGAGTGCAGTGAGAAGTTCTGAAGAAGCCGTAATATCAACTAAGTCAGTAATTACCACTACTAGCGCCCTGCGGGTTTGCTGTTGAACTACATGAGTGACAGCGCCTAAATAATCAGATTCTAATAATACTGGTTCAATGGGAGTAAGTCGATCAATTAGTTGATTAAGGTGATGTTGTCCCCGTTCTGGGGGTATCCAGGTGTGTACTTGACGATCAAATACAGCTACACCAACGCGATCGCCCCGATGTAAACCCGCCAATGCTAAGGATAATGTGGTATTTAAACCCCAGTCAAATCGCTGTAAACCCTGGACTCTGGCGGTCATCAATCGCCCACGATCTAGTAAAATCAGTACAGTTTGTTCCTGTTCTGGTTCTAAAACTCTGACTAATGGACCTGTGTTACCATAACTACGTCTAGCGGTAGCTTTCCAATCGACAAACCGCAAATCATCACCGCTGCGATAGTTCCGCAGTTCTGCAAATTCTGTTCCTATACCCATTTGACGAACTTTGCGGATAGAACCAGATGATTGTAATGTCAGACGAATCGAGAGCGATCGCAACCCCATTAAATCAGGATACACTTTCACCCGTGTATTTTGGGGAATTTGCCAATCATCCCACCCTAACCCCCAATTTCCCAACTGTCGTACTTGAATATTTCCCCAAGGAAAATCTCCTCTTTGATTTGGTTGTACAGTGTAAGTTATCTCTTGGGTGTTATTTGCAGAAAGATTAACGCTGAGAGTCGATGTAGAAACAGTAAACTCTGTCGGATAGTAATCACGAATTTGAATAATACTATTTGTATTTCCTGATTCTACCTTTAACACTACTGGATTATCACGGCCAATAGATAAACGTGAGGGTAATTCCCGACTAATTTTAACGCGAGATTTTCTCACTTTTAAACTATCAATAACCATCAATCCTAAAACCACAGCATCAAATAACAAAGTTAAAGTGATGCTTTGGTAAATACCCACAATCATGGATAAAATGGGTGATACAGCAATTGCTAAACCTAATAAAAAATAAACTTTTTTAGATGGAATCATATAGTTCACAGGTGACAGGTGACAGGTGACAGAAAAAAGTGAATAGTTATCAGTTATCATTATTCATGCTTTATTGTTAACTGTTAACTGTTAACAGTTAAGTGACTTCTGATCCAATTTCTTTATGAGGCTGTGCCTAAATTCTTCATCTCTTATTTCCTTCTTTCTTTGTGTCCTTTGTGTCCTTTGCGGTTAGTTCATTCTTGAATTTAGCGCATCTTTATCAAGAATTGGTATGACTCCTAAATTCTTCCAACTCTGATTATAATAAATTCATACCTTCTCTTAAATGAGGATTGAGTATAGTTCGCCAAGCCTTTAGTTTTTTATTATAATCTATTCGGCAAGTAGTTTGTCTTTCTGGTGGGATACCTATATTTTCTACCAAAACATCATACTCTTTGGGGTTTTTACCATAAACCAAACAAATAATATTATAAAACCTTTGATAATTCAAAGAGTGTTCATCCCAAAAAGATAAATCTTGACTTACACTTTCCATTTCCTGATTTCCAGATAAACCAAATTGGATAGCAGAAGCTAAAGCTGCAAATTCCTGTCCTAATTCTGATAATAAAATTGTCGAAAATTCATCAACTGTATCTTCTTCTTTACCAGTTACAGGTAAATCTAATTCTTCGATGAGTGTATGTCCTAATTCATGGAAAAAAGTAAAAACCGTTGTACCTGCTACCCGACGATTAACTTTATTAACTATTTCCGGTTCATTAATATTTAATTCCCTTGATTGATAGTATTCCATAAATACATCTGTGAATCTATCTATTAATTCATAGCAAAGAGTAATACTATGTTCAGAGGATTTATAATAGGCGTTGACAGCACCACAGTCACCCAAAACAATTTTGACATCATTGGGCATAATTAAAACTCTATTTAGCTTTTGGGCTAATTTTTCAAATGATTGATATTTTTGGAATCTTTCTTGTCTTTTGATAAAATGTTTGCGCTGTAAAGGAGTATAAATTACTTGAAATTTTCCTGTAGCATCTACATTATTACTATTATGCCTATTCCTAATTATTTCGTTAGTATTGCCAATTAATTTAACTGGCGTTTGCTTATCAATAGGATTGATAGAAATAACAATTATACATAAAGCTAGAATACTGACTAACAGGAAAATTTTTAGTTTAATATTAATTGATTGCAAATAATTGAATAGGTAAGACATACTGTGGTATATACAATATGATTGAAAACTTGGTAAGGAGTCAGAATTTTTGATAAATTTGATCAATCAGTAGATGAACAATGAGAGAATGAGAGGATGTTTGTAAAGTCTAATTTGTAAAGTCTAATTTGTAAAGTCTAATTTGTAAAGTCTAAATTAATGGCAAATAAAAACGGTAGCATCCCCAATGTGTAAATTTATTTTTATCTAACGGAAAAATGATCCAAATTCCTGATATGATTGAACCGCAAAGACGAGCCAGTGCGTTGGGCAGCTCTGCCGACTTGTAGCAACTGGCGTGCAAAGGACACAAAGGTAAGAGAGTTTAAGAGCTTGTCCTAAGTTGACAATTTACTAGACAAACCTATACAAGTACATACAAAACTACAAGTATTTGACGTATACATGGAATAAGTTGACTAAAAAATTAGGCAAAATGTGTCAGAATTAAATAATAAAGTATAGTGTTGACATCAGCAAATGCTTTTATCCATCAAAACACAACTCAAGTTA
>NZ_JACJPU010000089.1:0-7117 GCF_014696235.1 Sphaerospermopsis sp. FACHB-1194
TTAATCTTCCCTAATTGGTGATCAAGAATAGCTTGCTTATGTTGCTTATTAATAGCCGCTAAAAACTCATCAATATTATGATTTTGGAAATAGTCAGCAGCGCCAAAACCAGATCCGTTTTTTTCTTGCTTGCCATTGACGGTTTTGTATTCCCATCTAGGCAGATCGCGCCAGAATAATCTGGGTTTTAAAACCAAACAAGGTATACCTACAATTGCACTAGCTAACCTAACCTTATTAGCTTTTTTAATCCCCTCTAAATCATCATCCATCCAGAAAACTAACAACGATATGCCGGTATCTTTGAGGAGTTGAATATTATGCTTTAATCCATCTAAAGTCCAACATTTTGCCATAAATGTCGATGCAATTAATCCCTTTTGACGCAAACTTTCACAGTCCTTTTCACCCTCAGTAACAACAATTGCTTTATTTGCAGCGTAGTTTCTAACATCATCAATTCTGTAGGGACTGAAGAATTTTGTTATCGTCCAATCGTATTTTTTAAACAATAAAGAATCGAAAGTAACTGAACTAAAAATACTCTCATCGTGCGACTTACCCGGTTTGAGTTGATATTGTCTTATGTCTTTAATAGCTTTACCCTTACCCGGATCTATAGCTAAATCATTCCACCTAACAACAATGCCTTCATTATATTGATAAATTGTGCGATCGCACTCCCTAGCTATCAAATCTTTTTTATTAAACTTATGCGTAGTCCTATATCTAGGCAATTCACTAGCCAGACTTGGCAACTTCGCAACATCGACATTAACGGGAATAGCAACGGGATTAATGATCATCTGGTTATCCTCAAAAAAATCAATCAACTTCGCCCTACCTGATCTCATTTTAAGTCCAATAACGTCTTATTCTCGTATCGCAGACATACCGATATCTTATTGAAAAAAGCCGTTCTAAACTGTATCAATAAGAGAACATTATCTAATGTCAAGCACTAAATTATAACCCTTACGCTGTAAGGATTCCAGCCATTGCAAATATAACGATCTATCGTCAAAAATCAGCTATTTATCAACTAACGCGATTATCTCATTAGGTTGTATTAGGTATGTTTCACAAATTTTTTTTAAATTAACGCTGCTAGGTATCTCGTCAGGATTATTTAGAAACTTATATATAGTGTTGAGGCTGATCTTAGTTTCCTTACCTAACCTATACGCGGTAAACTGTTGATACCCTTTACCCGTGCCATGTATCCTGACATATTCGGCTAATCGTCGTTGATCCGTTGTTTCAATAAATTGCCGGAGCGTATTCACTAATTTCATATATTTAACCAATCACTCTCGCCTTATTATACCAAAAAAACTAATAATATAAATAACCACACCTTAAAACACCTATTCGTAGGGGCGTAGGGGCGACTTGTACTGAGCCTGTCCTGAGCGGTGTCGAAGGGCGGAGTCGAAGTAAGCATTTGGACGATAACTTAACAGAATGATCAAAAAATAAACTTCCAAATGCTTCGCCCAAACCATCACAAACAAATCCATAACTTCTTAACTAAAAACACCTTAAAAACCTATTCGTAGGGGCGACTTGTACTGAGCCTGTCCTGAGCGGTGTCGAAGGGCGGAGTCGAAGTAAGCATTTGGACAATAACCTACAAAAAAGATCAAAAAATAAACTTCCAAATGCTTCGCCCAACCATCACAAACAACCCCAAACCAATTGCAACTATAACAAAAATATTGCTATAATACAAACATATTACAAAACAAGGATGTTGCAACAATGAAAACCGAAATAATATGTGAAACCATCAAATCATGGGCATTCAGGCTAATAATTGATAACCAAAAAAACCAAATAAAAATACAACGCGGCTGGTTAGAATATGCCCAACCAATAGAAACCGATAACGCCCAAATAGCAACCATCAAAAACCAACTAGCTAACGATAAGGACTTCATAAAAATAACTGACAACGAATACATTAATATGTCCTTAGCTAAAGGTTATGAATGTTGTTATTACCCAACCTCCAAAAAAACTTATCAAACCTTAGTAAAAATATATTCAGTGAATGAAGAAAGTTTAATTTTCGATGTGAACATATATGCCAAATTAAGATCCCAATTTCCAGACAAACTAATAAGCTATGGACTATCATTAGTCTAATCAACTAGGTAAGGAATAGAAGATGACCCGGCTAAGTGTTGGGTTATTTTTTATACCTGTCCTAAATTTGTACTTAGAAATGGACTCAAAGCTTTATGGCATAAGGATTTGAGCCTGGCCGAAGCCTGGACGAATACTTAGAAATGGACTCAAAGCTTTACAGCCTATTATTTTTGACTTTTGACTTTTGACTTTTGACTTCCGCGAAGCGGTACTAGTCCCCAATCACTACTTACAATCTAAAATGTATAAAATACACTACTTAAATTTTATAACACTGTCCGTATACTGCACTTAGAAATTAAATTGTAAGCTAACTGACTAAGCATACTAAGTAGTAAATACCCAAAGCCTTACACTGTAAGGGTTTTAGCTAAACATCAGATCCTAGAAAGTTTTTATTTATACAAATAAACCTATAAAATTAATCAAAAATCACTTACAAAATTTTTGTATTTTAAAAAACTCAGTAGCTGACATACTTACAGTTTTTTGAGATAAATATCTTACTAAAGTGTTTAAGTAGCAAACCTTAAAAACCTTATGCTGTAAAGGTTTCAGCAATTTTAAGGATTTTACCAGGGCTAAATCAGGGAACTATACGGTATTTTCTAAAGTTGCCTTTAAAATCCAATTTAAGGACTGTTGAAAACATCTAACGATGATTCTGTTATTGAAACTAGCTAAAGACATTTAAAGGGTGTTTTTTGTGGGGTTTTGGGGAATGGGTTTTTAACTAACCCTCCCTATTCCTTACTAAGTTTCCTCCCAAAACTTCGCTAAAACCCTAAACACCCTTAACTTATTAATATATTATGGGAAAATATCACCGATGTACACAAAAGTTACCTGAAAAATTAAATAAAATACTTAAAAGGGGACTGTTAAAATACCCTCCCCTTACGACTCCTAATGCAGCCTTAAAACATTACCATCCCAATCGCCATAACCCGCGTCAGCAATTTCTTTTAGCCATGCCTTGATCTGATCAGCACTAAATCGAGCGCCACTAACTTTAAAATTGGGCTGCACATAAGCTGCTGTAATTAGCTTTTTATTGGTTCTAACTAGATAATCTAGTAGGTTTTTAGCGTCAGCACTTAACTCAACATTTTGGCTATATAACTCTTCCAATCGTTCCCGTTCCCTTCGACTTCGCTCAGGGAACAAATCCCCAAAAACTCTAATCTTTTCAGTTATTTTTGGCAGTGCAACCTTAACCCAATCATTAGAATTTTCTATTTTTAATAAAGCTGTACCCGATGATATAGGTTGTTTTGTAGTTGGGTTAGTAGTTGCTAAAGGCTGAATTTGTTGGCTACGTTCTATTAAATTGGCTAATCCTTTAATATTCCCTAAACATGATTGGGTATTGTTATGCGCGACAAAAATAACAGGCAATTCTTGTTTTCGAGAAAGTGTTAATGCAACCTTAAAAAACTTGCTAATTAATTCCTTATCTTCGATAAAATCAGCATAAGTAGAAACCTCCTCACATAGTACAGATACAGCTTTACCTTGTTTCCATAAGTTACTTCGCCATTCATCCTCACTAATATTTGATTTACCAAACTCCTCATAACGACTCATCACTTCATTAACATATTCCCTCATATAGTTTTCTATTTCTGAGTGTGTGTTAATAAGCCTCACGCCCTGCCATTCGTAAGCATTACTATTCGGATCTAAAACCACAATTTGATAACCCATATTGGATTTTTCTCGTAATAAGTATCTTGCTAACCAAGATTTACCAGATCCCTGATTACCCCAAATCAAGCAAGTAGTTGATAAAAAAGACTTAACCCAGTCAGTTGAATTATCTTCTAATACTAATTCTGTAGTTTGAGTTGATTCTTGCGATTGTGCTAACGCATAACTTCCATACTTATCAAAAGACTTACCACCATCCAGCAAGTAACCCCAATCGTGGTAATCGTCCTTACCCATACTCATCAATAAAAGATTAATTTGCACCGGGCTAATATTTCTTAAAAACTCCAACTTTGCCTCACTAGACTTGATCGGTTTCAAATGTTTAAGTAGTTCATTAGCCGAATAATTCACTAATTGCTTATCAACCGCCAAATTAGATCCGGCAATATGGTTATTAAGTTCCAAACTGCTTAAATAATGTGGCCTAACATAATTCAAACTTTCTCTTAGTTTTGCAGATACACCTACAGTCAAACCACCGAACAACATAGCAGCAATTCCCAGATTTAGCTTATTTGGGTTATCTGCTTTAATTCTTCTAATTGTCCTTAAATTGTCACTCGACAAAAACGCATAGCTATTAAAATCAGGATTTGATGATTTATGCTTATTGGCTGTAAAGTAAGGCTCTGGAATAGTCGCAATGTTTGTTAACTTACATCCTTCATTTTTAGGACTAAAACAAATCTCTCTCTTGCCAATTCCATTCCCTATTGATGCTAACAAAGCTAACGTTAGTGAGATCGCCCCTAACCCAAAACTAGCAAATTCCAGATTTAATTTTTCATAGCGTGTTTGCTTGTCCATTTTTCTAGCTCCTTAGTTGATTCATAAGTTTTGATACATCCAATAATCAGGGTTAAATACGCTGTAACCTACTTATAGTAGGGACTTTGAGCCATCCTGGTATCGTTATTAGCTATAACTTAAACTTATCAATTGATTAATTAATAAGTTTTACTAATCAAGTAAAGTAACCCGTACCATTCGATAAAGCCTTATATAGCAAGCATTTTGAAGAATATTAACTAATTAATAATCAATCCAAAAAACTTATTAATTAGAGTCGAACTGAAAACCCGTGTCGAACTGAAAACCTTACTATATAAGCGCTTCGACATTTTGCACCTTACCCCTGTGTCGAACTGAAAACCCGCCCTACCAAATACATAAGATTTCCTTAACTAGCGCCAAGTTAGTTTTATCAAACCGTGAGGAACGGAAAACCCTTGGCTACACTGCATTCTTGAGGATTAATGAAAACTACCCGGAGGAACTAAACAACATAACCAAAACTTATACAACACCCAATTGATAAGTTTTCTTAATGTAGCTTGACCCAGGCTCAAAGCCTTACTATACATAAGTTTCAGCCTGGTGCAAAATTACCAGAGGGGCAGGGTAGCTATAAGCAAGAGTTATATAACTAGAGGTTCGGGTTAAAAACGGATAACCCTCAAAAACCAGAGATAACGCGAGAAATTAACCAAAAATGACCAAAATAGAGGTAAAGGTTAGAAACTGAAAACCAGAAATAAAGGGATAAATTAGCCAAAAATAGCCAAAATAGAACCGTGTCTATTTCTTCCTTAGCGTTATCGCTCCAAAGAAAACCAACAAAATCGCCAAAAATGCCACAAAGAAATTATTATTTTGCGGCTCTGGTAAATCGCGATATTCGCGCTCTTGCTGCACAATCACGTCAAAACTATTTTTAGCTAATGTATCGATCTGATACAAATCAAACGATATTTTTCCGGCGTTAGCTGATAACGTCAGTGTCCTTAACACCTGAATAGGCAACTTATACTTATCCTCTATTCCCACCCTCACCCGTTCCCCGGAATGGTCAAAACTAAAGTTAGTAAGTGTCACAAGTCCCGATCCTACTACCGGAACTAAAGAAACCATAACAGGGTACAAACCAATAACGCCAAGAGATAACAGGTACTGACTAGTAACAACTTGGCAACCTGCCAAAAAAGCAGTTTGTCCTATTCCTACCAAAAAATCACTAGCATAATCTTTACCAACAATAGACTTGTAAGCTTGCTTATCGTCGTATTGCTGACGATGATCAACCGGAAAATTTCCGCTAGTTTCACTAATCAAATTAGTAGTGTGTGGTTTGACAATATCCGTTTTATTTGCTATCATAGGTATAACATCCTTAAAAAAATTACGTTCTACCTTTACTAACTAGATCAGCGCGTGATCTGGTTTTTTTATTTGTGGTTGTTTGCAAAATTGACTTCATAATAATTCCTCAATGAATGCCCCAAATAGTTGCCTAAAAAACACGGTACAAAAACCAAAACCAAAACCAGATATGGCTTGATCAAAACCGCTTTATATTCCCTCGTAGGGACGGTTAAATTATCTTTTTTGGACTGCATAAGAATAAACTCCTAAACCGATCAAGCCCGCCCCTAATGGGTTGATAGCAGCAGCGAAACCAAACAATAAACTTAATGTCGCAATTCCGGTGTAAGTGCATAATTCAATCATGATTTTTTTCTCTCTCTCAGATTTAATAAACGAAAGTGCCATAAGGTAGCGAGAATCTACTAACGCTACCTTGTAACTAAGAAAATTCAACTTTTCAGCAGCGAAAATATCGCCTTTGATGTTTCCATAGCCTTCATTGTTGCCACCGACTTTTTTTTACCTTGTGTGCTAATTCCTCTATTTGCCAAAAACTCCTTAGCGTCACTCGCCATAATCATTTGAGCCGCTTCGCTTGCTTGATTAGCAAAATCATCCAGATAACTTTCTAACCCGTGCCTAACTGTTTCAGAATGGATTTGAACAAAATCATTAACTGTTTTTTGCGCTGAAACATAAGCAAGGGCTTCATTTATTTGTAGAATTGATAAATGATAAGAGCCATAAAAGTCAACCAAAGAATTAATGCAACCATTGAATATCTGTTCCTTCACTTCATTTGTTAAATCTGACTCTTCCATTTGTGCGATCGCACTTTCCTCAAAACTAGTCCCTGATAGCTTCTTAATTCCCTGACTAGCGGCTAATTTTAAACTTTCAACAATCACCTCATATTCACTTAACGGTATTTCTTTGATTGATTCATAATTATCAGGGTAGCGATCCGCTAAAGCAAACCTAATCACATCCTCATCAATGCTTAGTTGTTTAGAAATTTCTTTGATAGAAATGTTAGTCATCTTTTCTCGCTCCTTAATACATCTTGGATACAGCAGCTTTAAACTTATAAATCGAAAAATCATCTGGG